>CAYUTH010000009.1:0-6597 GCA_964447485.1 uncultured Candidatus Cloacimonadota bacterium
TGCTTTCTTTGACTGGGTGTTTTTGTATATATTGAATGCTTTCCATTCACCATTTTAGTCTTTTCAAATTTATAAAGTATGCGCATAATATCGCAGGAGCCAGTGCGATGAATTTCTAATGAAGAAACGTCCGACTCAAGAGTTTCATCATAAGCAATGTAGGAGATATCTTTCACGGTCAGCACTACCGGATTCCATCCACATTCCGGAAGATATTTGCAGAATTTTACCGAGCGTTGCACACCCGGACCACCAAGCGGTGGGAAAAAATAGGAGATAAAAAGAATATTTTTCACATTCATGATTATGGTTGATGGAGAATTTGAGAAATTGTACCAGTTCGTTTAAAATATTTATAGCAAATGATACTCACAATACATAGCAAACCTATCTTAAGAAAAGTCTGATACAGTTCATATTGAACAAAAAATGGAATCGCTGCGATCAGCACAAGCATGATAACCGGAATGATCACCAAGATAAAATTATATCCGACCGGATACGTCTTCTCAGCAACAACAAAGTTGAAAACCACAATGAGTCCGAAAGCAAGTATTGAAGCAATGCCGGCTCCGTAAATTCCATATCTGGGTATTAATATGAGATTTAATACAATATTGAGGATCGCTCCCAGTCCCACAGCAAATGCAATATTACCGGCTCTCTTTTTCACATAAAAGCTCAGATTGATAATGTTGAAAATTCCATACAAATAATTTGAGATCACTCCAAAAAATACAATCTTGATCGCTTCATGATAGGATTTATTAATGAAAATTTTAAATATTTCCGGCGAGAAAAGTATCACGAAAAATCCCAGTATTCCTCCGAAAATTACATACGCATTGAATACTTTTTTGAAGGACTTCTTTGCGTGCGAGACATCTGCAACTCTCATTGCATAAGGAAAATACACCAAACTTACAATTGAATTTACAAATGTTATGATCATACCGACACGATATCCAATCGCGTAGATTCCAACATCATATAATGAACGCGCAGAAAGATAGGTCAGCATATATCGATCTGAAACTTTAAGGATGAGCATTGCAAACGTACCCGGTATCATAATGAGTCCGAAAGCAAGCAGTTTTTTTACAAGCGGAATCGAAAATATTTTTTTTTCTTCTATTTCATGCGCTAAACTTTGCATTATGGAACCCATTACCCCAACTGCAACGAGGGCTGCAAGTCCGGATGAGATAGTCATCAAGATAAATATTGTTTCCAGAGAAAATTTTGATGCAATCGCTGCAGCAACCAATAAAACAAAAAGCAGAATATGTTTAAAATTGCCTACAAGTATATATTGTTTTGACCGCTCCATCATATTAAGAACACTCAACACCATTCCATAGATTACATCAAAGAACAGAATAACACTTACCCATATCATGATATGCGCAAAATCCTTTGTGCGAAGAATAAGTTGTGAAAGTTCAACCCGGAAAGCAATAATGATAATCGAAAGCACGATCCCAAAAACAATGATAACGATAAATATTGAACTGATCATTGTAAAGTGATATTCGGGAGTTTTCTTTTGATAAAAATATGAAAAGATCGCTTGCTGAAATCCGAGGAAATAGAGCAAACTGGCAAAAGATATGAATACAACCAGATTTGTATAAACGGCATATTCTTGAGGGACAAGAAAGTGGGTAAATACAGGAAGAAGCACTATAAGGATTATCTTCTGCAGCAGATTTCCTGCTGTATAGTGCAGTATTTTTTCTACATATTCCTTCATTGAGAAAGAACTCTTTTATACATTTGAAGAGTCTGTTGAGCGATTTTATCCCAAAGGAAATTTTCCAAAATATGATCCTTCAGAGCAGAATCCTTCTTTTTTTCCAAAGACTTCTCTGTTGCTTTTATGATCGAATGAACGGATGATGGCTCTGCATATTCTGCAAATTGGTCGAAATATTCCCTTGTCCCGCCATAAGGTGTTATTACTACATTTGCCCCTGCAAGTCCTGCTTCAAGCGCAGCTCTACCGGGAGTTTCATAACGTGTTGGTAAAATAAATGTGTGGCACGCAGAGTAGGCAGACGCAAACATCGGATTGTCATGTTTGAGCCAGTCTATATGGATAATATTCTTAGACTTTTCGATTTCCTCTCTGCACGCAACACCTTCTTCATTTTTTAGAATATCTGCGATTATTACCGAAGGATGATCGATCTTTTGAAGTGCGTGTATTATATTCAGTCCATTCTTACGGACGGGTCCGAGATGACCAACGTATAAAATGAAATCCTTGAGTCCGTATTTCTTATCAAAAAGTGAAGGATCAGCATGAGCAAATCGTTCTTCTACACCATTGTGTATGACCTCGATCTTTTCTCTTTTTACACCAAGAGCCCCGCACAGAAGATTTCCTTCATCAAGAGTGTTTGGTAATACTCTTTCGGCATTATCGCATATGAATTTTGTGAAATAGTAGTCGGAATATGTTCGCTTAAAAACCTTTCTAAAAGGAAGTTCGAGCATTCTATACATATGGATCATTTGCGCTGAATGATTGCTAAAGAAGATCGGGTTTACCACATATTTGGCACCATATAATTTAAGATTGATCGCCATGGGATATGTATGCACGTTCGCATTAAAAATGTGCATTATGTCTTGATCTGTGAACTTTAAATTATAATCCCACATATCATATAATTGAACGTCTATCCCCATGTTTTCCAGGGCTTGTTTTAATGACAATATTTTATATGTGGGACCTCCCCTGTTGATCATTAAGGTCTGGTAGCTTGCTAGATAAATTTTCATTGTTTCTTCTTTGCTTTTCTTTGTTCGTAATTATTGAGCGAATCTCTCCAAAAATATTGTCTCATATACTTCTTTTCATCAAACTGGATTGGTTCTGCTTTTGTAAAATTCAAATCATCTAATTTATTTTCTCTGTTTGGTTGAATTGTTGCCGTGGATCCGTCTTCAGTTATGATCTTATAACACATATCCTGATCACTGCTGTTGACTGTAATTAAGTCATGTGTGAAAGAACATGAAAAGTTGTTTTCCGTTCTTTTTTTCCACCATAAAGAGAAATCGAGTAAGGTCGGATTCCATACGTTTTTCGTTTTGATGTATGAGAATATCTCTTCGATGACATTTAACCTTTTGTGATGAGGATGATGATATATGATTGCCGGGAGATTATGCGAAAAATTATAGTCGATGACCTTCTTATAATATTTAATCATCTCTTTATCTGTGAAATGAGATCTGCGCAGTCTGCCGATGCTAATCGGATGGATTGGAATTTGGAGCACCAATGAGAAATGGTCATTGAAAAAAGGATAAAAAGGCACATCATCATAATCGAGTGCAAACTCAGATGAATATTCAAAACCCAGATCTTCGATCACCTGTCCAAGCGCTTCATTCCAATCTCCAAATGGTGCGGCAAAACCCTTTGCAGTTATACCATTTTCCTGCAGCTTTTCCAATGCAGGCGTGAAGTGATCAAAATTCTTCTTATATGAAGCATATACCGCATGATGTTCGCAGTGAAGACTGATCTCGTGATCAGCAAAATTTCGATATACATCCGAAAGAAGCCTTTCATCTCTTGTATCTACAAACCAGGTTGCCTTTATATCGTACTTCTTACAAAGATCATATACATTTTGTGCATCCTCTCCTGAGCAGAAATCCGTATCCACTCGAAAGATGAATGTATTCTTCATCCTATCCGGAAACACATTTTTCTTCACAACAGGAAGATTCATTTTCCGGTAACTCTTTTGAATTATCAATGATATAATTTCACGTATCTTTCTTTTATTGTTTTGTGACACAACTTCTGAGGGTAACTCTTTTCTCTGTGCAAAAAAACGCTTCCGTATCGAGGTTTGTGAAAGAATAAGTTCATTCACAGAAAAAGGAAGGATCACAATTCTTCCCCGTCCTTCGGGATATTCATATATTTTACAATCTTCATCCCATTTCACAAGAGCGTTATCTGCCGGAATTTGGAATTGCGTATAACAATCGATGAGTCCGAGAAAGTGAAAAATTGAATTGTTATCGGGAATTACGTATTTTATATTGCGTGTAATATACTTAACATCACCAAGTAAGGATGACGTATCTTTATCTACAATGACTATTCCCCCATTATTCATAAACTTCAATAATTGCTTTTTCTGCTTTCGAATAAGCTCTGTATCTGGAATAATGAGCGCGAATGCATTGATGTCGGTTACTGTGTCGATTTTCTCAAAGCTGAAACCTTCCTGGGATAATACTATCTCCCAGCCGGGATTTGGTGTACACAGTCCTATTGTAATTTTCATACCGTTTGCTGTATTATACTCACTATTGCGTGCTCGCGCCTTTTCATCGCAAAATTTTGCATAATATGATCACGTGCAAGATGACCTTTATCAGATTTTAGGGCATTTTGAATGGCTTTTGCAGTCTCTTCAGGATTATTATAAGGAACGTAAAAACCCGTATTATCAACGACTTCAGGAAGGGATCCTTTTTTGGTCACAACCGGAACGCATTCACATAACATCGCTTCAGCAAGGGAGACGCCAAATGCCTCGTGGCAGGATACTTGCACATATACTTTTGCTTTGTGATAGAATCGAATCAATTCTTCGTCTGATGCAAAACCGACAAGAACTACATTTTTGGTTGCAATCTTTTGTAAGTGTTCAAATGCGGCTTCGTCAGCTTTCCCAATAACATAAAAAGTTATCTCGGGAAGATAGGCTGCAGCTTTTACAAAGGTTTCGATTCCCTTACGATTGAGATTTGATAACGTGACTCCTCCAACCGTTATCACAATATCTTCTTTTGGAGTGTGGGAATTCACATAAAACTTCTCTATTTCAACTCCATTATAAACAAGTATTGATTTTTTATACCCGTAATTTTGAATGAGTTCATTTCTGCTTGCGTTTGAAACAGATAACACAACATCAGCATGATGTATGATCCAGGATATTTTCTTTTTTAAAAATGTATTAAGTGTTCCGCCATAGGAAATGTCAGGGACATGCGCAACTTCATATCCACCAATTACTACAATTGTTTTCTTCTTCAATATTTTAGCAAAAATTACTGTTAAAAGCGCACGAAAGTCTGCAAACCATATGAAAGAAACATCCGACCATATGAGCCCTTTAAGAATTTGAGTCACAAGATTGATTATTTGTATGATACTTCTTTTGGCACCATGTCCTATAATCACTTTTGTCGGAAAATACCGTTGTATTGATTCAATATCCCGAACAACGTAACTGGCATCATATGATGATACAACCAATACGTGATTTCTTTTTCTCATATTACTCAATCTTTCACCCATAACCTTACCAGGGTACATCACCTTCATGGTCACAATATTTGCAGATCGGGATCGTCTCCCTTTGTGCAATCCTGAGAGATCTTCGAACATATGCAAATTTCTCACTCAACCAAATATTAGCTATAGAGCTTGTTCCTACATTCCCAAAAGAGACCTCTTTATAATAATCCATACAGCAAAGGAGGACATCACCTTGCCAATTTATCACAAGCTGAAAACTTGGATTTAAACACACTTTCTTCAACTTCTTTTTTTTATCAAATATTTTACCGGATCTGTTCACTTTATTAAAATCCTGTACACTTCTGACACGGACAATTGCGGGGTATTTGTCTCTCAGTGATAGTAATCGATCAGGTATTGATGCATCGTAACTTGTTACGAAAAGCTTGTTTACACCACTCGAATACAATTTTCTTATTATTGTTTCGTCGAGAAGGTCACCATTAGTATCGATGAGAATGTATGCGCGGGGACACTTCTTACGTCCATAAGAAATCAGATCAGGAAGTCTGTTGTCCAATAATGGCTCACCGTAAAAATGTGGAGATATTCTTCCTTTATATTTCAAACAGGAAAGTTCGTCTATAATGTTCTTCCACATTTCTTCAGGCATTATACCTTTTTCTCTCTGTTCAAATTTGGGATTATTAAAACAAAATTCACAAGAACGATTGCAGTATCCGTAGGTTTCGATATCTGTAGAAATAAAGAGAATATTTTTAATAATAGAATAAAGTTTGAGTTTGATGATTAATGAATATTTAAATCGTATATATATTCTAAAAAATAGAATTTTTATATTATACTGATAATATGAAAGGAAACGTTCTTCCAGATTACTTCTTGTTTTTTCATATTGAGATATAAAGCCAAAGATCGACATAAATTTATAACAAACTTATAATCTTCTCAGCAATTGATTCAGGATCAAGATGGAAATATGCATAGACCTCTTCACTGTTTCCTGAAATGCCGTAATGAGTGACACCAAATGGATGTACACGTGCATCTAAATGGAACTGGTTCATTTTTGCAGCGATGATCGAGCCCATGCCGGTAGTGACATTATGATCTTCATAGGTAAAAATATTTTTGCACTGTGCAATTTTCTTGAGGTCATCTTCATGGATTTCTGAGATAGATGAGATATTCCAGACGTCAAGTGAAATCCCTTTATTCTTTAGGATTTCATATACTGTCATTGCTTTCTCGACCATGACACCGGTAGCGATCAAAGCAGCATCCTTTCCTTTCCG
>CAYUTH010000009.1:6697-28182 GCA_964447485.1 uncultured Candidatus Cloacimonadota bacterium
TTGCTTTCTCGACCATGACACCGGTAGCGATCAAAGCAGCATCCTTTCCTTTCCGAAGGTGGTCAGCTGAGCCATATCTAAAAACATAGTTTTTACCATAAAATTCATTTCCATGCTCATCAGTGATGATCGCAGTACCTGATCTTCCTATCGGCACATAGAAATTGCCAGACATCGAAGAAATATAACGAATCATTTTATCTGCCTGATTGCCGTCGGCAGGAATGACTATTCTGAATCCGTATAAATTTCTCATCAGGGAGATGTAATCTATACACTGATGAGTTTTACCGTCCTCTCCAACGTTGAGTCCGACATGTGTGGTAACAAGTTTAAGATTGGTTTTATTGATGTCATTCAGACGTTGCTGATTATAGGTTTCATCAACACCGAAGACGCCAAAATCCGAGAAGAAAGTCACGATATTTTCTTTGGACATCACGCCTGCAACAACTGCGGTATTATGTTCCTGAATACCTCCTTGATAAAACTTCGCAGGATTCTCTTTTGCAAATTGAGAAGTTTTTACTGAACCTGCAAGGTCACAATCAAAGACTGCGAACTGGACATTTTTATTGATCTGTGCAAGGTCAGCCAGAGCTTTTCCATATGCATTTCTGCATGCAACGGGCTTTTCTTTCGAATAAAAAATGCCTTCCCCCTCATTAATTTCAGGATATATAGGATGATACTTCTCTTGTCTGGGGAGTACAAACTCTTCCCTCATCTTGATATATTTATCCAGATCATTTACCAGACCGAGTTCTGTCAGCGCCTTATTGCATTCATCATATGTGAGAGCTTTCCCATGAAATTCCTCATCATTTTCCATGAATGATACTCCATGACCCATGACAGTATGAGCAATAATTACAGTCGGATTATCATTTGCATTTGCTTCATCCATTGCTTTGAATATTTCTTTAAAATCATGACCGTTGATCTCAATCACATTCCATCCATCAGATTCATAATTTGCCTTGATATTCTGGGGCATGACTTCATGAATATTTCCACTGATCTGTAACTGATTGAAGTCAATAAGCGCAGTTATGTTTGAGAGATTGTATTTTTTTGCAAATCTCCGAGCTTCTGTTAACTGTCCTTTTTGCTGTTCACCATCACCCATACATACGTAAACATTATATTGCAGACCTTTTTGTTTTCCTGCCAAAGCGAATCCTGCTCCCGCAGAGAGTCCTTGTCCAAGATTGCCGGTTGCCCATTCAATGCCTGGCACTTCAGGTTCAATATGACCTTCAAAAATACTTCCCGCTTTCCTGAAATACGCTATCGCATCATTAATATCAAAAAAGCCGAAATGCCCGAGAACAGAATAAATACCCGGCGCGGTATGCCCATGACTGATAACAATTCTATCCCGGGTATCCTTCAATCGATTTTCAGGAGTAATATTTGCATATGAGTACAATGCGAGGTACAGATCGAGAGATGACATTGAACCGCCCGGGTGACCACTTTTCGCGATAGTTGTCATCTTGAGTATATCACCTTTGCACATTGTGCTTAATTCAGTGAGTTGCTCTATTGAAAATCTCAAATTCATCATGCTGTCAGCCCTTTTAGTATTAACTCTTTTTGGTATTCGACAATCTCTTTGATACCCTTTTCTGCATACTTCAGCATTTTTTGAAGCTGTTCAGAAGTAAATGGCGTTTCCTCGCTCGTTCCCTGAACTTCTATAAATTTACCATTTTCATCCATCACGATATTCATATCAACCTGTGCTGCCAGGTCCTCATCATACGCAAGATCCAGCAGAACAGTATCCTGAACGACACCGACACTGATAGCACCAATGAAATTTTTAATTGGGAACTCCTTTATCCATTTTCTTTCTCTCATGAAAGAACAGGCATCATATAATGCCATGAAGCTTCCGTTGATCGCAGCAGTCCGTGTGCCGCCATCTGCCTGGATGACATCGCAATCCAATATTATTTGTTTATCTGGAATTTGTGTTAGATCGAAAATTGCTCGCAAAGAACGCCCAATCAGCCGCTGTATTTCCTGGCTTCTCCCCTTGATCTTACCCTGGTATCTATCACGTAGTATTCGTTTGTTCGAACTTCTGGGAAGCATATCGTATTCGGCAGTCAGCCACCCATGTTTCGCTCCGCTTTCTCGAATGAATTGAGGTACCTTATGATCAATAGTCGCAGTACAGATCACTTTGGTGTTTCCCAGCTCAACAAGAACAGATCCTTCCGGATCATGAAGATAATTTCTTGTGATCTTTATTTCTCGTAATTGATTGGCTTTCCTGTTATCACTTCTCTTGTAGCTCATCGGATTCCTTTTCTTGTTCCGGTTTTTCTTCATTCTCTTTTTGGGGTGGATTTACAATATCTTTTATTAACTTCATAAAAGTTTTATTATCAATTTCATTTTTTGATCTTTGGATCTCTTTGATCTCTTTTGCAAGCTTACCCGGAATTTTCTTTTCCAGACATAAAGTCAACGCAATGGTGCCTTCTGGTTTTTTATCTATTTTTTTCAAACTCGTTCTTCCGGATAAAAATGCGACAATCTCCATTCCGAAAAGAATGGTGAGCCAGGTAAAATAAAGCCATATAAGAAATATGGGAAAAGCTCCAAGCGTGCCATACACAGATCGGACGTTGGTAAAAGTTGCAATATACCAATCAAAACCACCTTTTCCTATTGACCAAATCAAACTAGTGAATACAGCTCCAATAAGCGCATGAGTCACTTTGGGATGCACGGTAGTTACGACCTCATATAGAGTAAAAATAAGTAGGATCATACTAAGATACGGTAAGAGTTTAATGAAGATACCTATTTTAATGATCTGGCTGATCATGGGCATGGAAGCTGCAACAATGAGAGCTGCGAGAACAATAAATCCTCCGACAATAGCAGCGATGAAACGTTCAAAATCACGAAAAACAGACCTTTTTTTAGGTTTCTGTGCCTGTAATATCTTATCAAAAGTATGAGAAATTGATTTGAAAAGACAGAATGAAGTTATAACAAGTAATATGATACCGATAACATCAAGACCGGTTCTTCGTGCAAGCATCTCATTAAAGATCTCTTTGAGCACATCTGCAGATTGAGGTATAAATGTGGTAAAAATAAAATTAAGAAAAACGTCCTTGATCTTTATTACAGTTAAATTTGGTGTAAAAAGAAATATAACCATAATAAACGGCATGAATGCCAGGAATGTTATGTACGAAAGACCGGTAGCTCGCAAATATGCCTGATCCTCGCTAAAATTCGAATAGATTATCTTCATACTTTGCCAGAATCTTATGAGACTATTTTTCATATGCTACTCGTATCGCAAGATTTTTATAGGATCTGATCGGCTCGCCTGCATAGCTGGAAAGAAACCTGCAATAAAGCCAACTCCGACCGACAAGATCAGTGCTATAATTATCATTTTGGGATTTGCCGATGTGGGTGAAGAGAGAAATTTCTCGAGAGCTTGTAGAAGCGATAATCCCATTAAAACTCCGATTATTCCTCCGATCAAACTCATAAAAGTCGTCTGTATCAGAAACTGGACGAGTATATCCTTTCTTTTGGCTCCAACCGCCATGCGCACGCCGATTTCGCGCAAGCGCTCTTTTACCGAGGCAAGACTTATATTTGTGATAACAATACCGCCAACTATCAAAGATATACCGCCAACGATCATGAGGATCAGTTGTGTGTCATTTGAATTTTTTTGAATATTCTCGAGTCTGTCGCTATTTGCACGTACTTCGAAGATCTCCTCACCGCGGCGCATAGCTTTAAGAAATTGATTCAATCTTTCCTGTGTAGGCTTTACCATTTCTGATGAAGCAACCTGGAAATTTATCTCATCAATCGGCTCATCAGGAAAGAGCTTTTTCAGCATGGTAGTAAGCGGAATGAAAGACTGCTGATTAAGCCAATCCATGGGATTGTGACCACTCCATCCTGACATTTCCATCTTTTTTTCTTCCATTATGCCAATAACTTTGAACTGGTTACTGTTGATCGTAATGTTTTTGCCAAGGGCATTTTCTTTGCCAAATAGAGCATCTTTGACTCTTACTCCAATTGCAATAACACGAGATGCTTGATCAATATCAAATTCAGAAATAAATCTTCCCTCTCCAATACTAAAATTTTCTGCTTCCTGATATGTTGGGAAAACACCATTTACACGAGTAGAAAAGTTTTTATCCTTATATTTCATTTGAAGCCATTTGGAAGTTTCAGGGCTAAAATTCAAAAGATCCGGAAAATAATTTCTTATGAGTCTCATATCTTTTAGCATCAATCGCTGATCGCGAATCTGTGAGCGTTCATCAAGATCAAATGTCCATTTTGTATCAATTGAAAGTTTGAGCACTCCACCCCGCTCTTCTAGCCAACGGATTGACTGCTCCCGACCGCCCTGTACGATGGCAAGAACAGCAATAATTGACATTGTACCAAGTATCACTCCAAGCATTGTTATCAAAGTTCGTCCAACATTGTGAATCATATCAACAACACCGAGTCGTATGTTATAAAATATACTCATGAGCTCACAACTTTTCCATCGCTTAACGTAATCACACGCTGAGTCATTTTCGCAATTGTGCTGTCGTGTGTAACAACGATGATCGTGTGTCCTTGCTCATGCAGATCCGAGAATATTTTCATGATACTGCTTCCGGAAGTGCTGTCCAGGTTTCCTGTCGGCTCATCAGCAAGAATGATAGCAGGATTATTCGCCAATGCCCTTGCAATGGCTGTTCGCTGTCTCTCACCTCCAGATAATTCCTGGGGCTTGTGTTTCAGACGATGACCAAGCCCCACTCTATCAAGAACTTCAGATGCGCGCTGTTTTCTCTTTTTCTTATGAACTCCGGCATACATGAGCGGCAGTTCAACATTTTCTAAAATATTCATATTCGGTAAAAGGTTAAAAACCTGAAACACGAAACCGATCTTATTATTTCGAATCTCAGCAAGTTTATTATAACTCAGATCGCTCACCTTTTCGTGATCAAGATAATACACGCCATCGGTTGGTGTGTCAAGACATCCTAAAATATGAAGCAATGTTGATTTTCCGGAACCGGAAGGTCCCATAATTGAAGTGTAGGTATGCGGTTCTATCGAGAGGTCAATGCCTGCAAGTGCAGTAACCTTAACCTTTCCCATCTGATATATCTTTGTAATGTTCTCAATATGTATAACGGCGTGATTATTCATTTTCTCCTTCGTATGCTCATCGTTCCTGAATCATATACTTTCAAGCGATAGATGCCATCTCGCTCAATAGCTTTATCAAGTTGTTGCATTAAATAAATATTTTTCAATTGTTTTTTATACACTTTTAGATCTAATTCGAATATAAACCAGATATTTGCGATGCATTTTGCTGCTTCTGAGAGAAATTTTTCAGTTTTGGATATTGCTTTCTCCCACCTGTCTGCTTTAACTTTATTTGGAGTGAGAAAATAACAATCTATTAATTGATCGTAAGATTTATTGATCCTATAAATTGTAGCATAAAGATACTCTTCAAGATTTGGAATTCGGGAGCGTCTTTTACCGACCTCGATCCTTAATTCAGCAAAATGTTTACGCACATCCGCCTCATATATCCTGTGTGGAACTTCTTCATATTCAAACCTGTATTTCCCATCTGTGTGAAAGGGTTGGTGCAAATCTGCAACATAATGAGAAATCACGCCAAGCTCAAATACGAGAATTTTTACCGGATTATCAAGAATATGCGCAATATAATGGTCACAGTTTGGATGATATATCAGCGAGTTGTAATTATGTATCATTTCTTCGATCAAATTTACTTCATTTATAATCTTTTTCACCACACTGCCGTAATGATACCCGGATGGACTTGGAGTACAGTTATAGTAGTGATTTGTTGTGTCGCAGAATAATTTATCTGGAGCAATGATGCCGAGTTCGAAATATTGAGGATACACATTTATCAACTCATTGAAAAAGGGTGACATTTTTGATAATGCCAATTTGCAGAGCTGTATATGGGTTGCGGGGTTCCAGATCCAATTCATAGTTTTCTATCTTTATCTTTGCCTTGCTCGATCCATCTCGCGTTCAGCATCTCTTGCTTTTATCTTATCGCGCTTTTCATATGTGTGCTTCCCCTTCGCCAGACCGATAATTATTTTTGCTAAACCATTATCGTTTATAAACAAAGAAAGTGGAATAAGAGTGTAACCTTTTTCAGCAATTTTGCTATCTAACCTGTTAATTTCGTATTTATGCATGAGCAGTTTTCGTGGTCGCTTAGGATTATAATCATAGTTGAAACCTTTATCATAAGGACTTATGTGAAGGCTCTCAAGCCAGAGTTCACCTTCTTTCACGCGGGCATAACTATCAGTAAAGTTCACTCTTCCTTCGCGTATAGACTTGATTTCGTTACCTGTAAGTACAATACCCGTTTCAAAGGTTTTCTCAATATAATAATCCTTTGCAGCTTTCTTATTTTTGTACTCCATGCTTATTTTTTATAGTATTCAATGATTTCCTGCAAGATCCTTGTGAGAGATACCTTTGGCTTATAATTGATATCCCTTCCTGCTTTTGAGATGTCGGGAATTCTTCTTTTCATATCCTCGAAACCTTCTTCGTATGCTTCTTCATAAGGAACAAGTTTTATTTGTGATGAGCTCTTTGTAAGCTCTTTTACTTTTTCAGCTAAATTGTAAATAGAAATTTCTTCGTTTGTGCCTATATTGTATATTTGTCCGATGCACTTATCATTATCCATCAGTTTCACAATAGCTTCGATGATATCCCCCACATATCCGAAACAGCGTGATTGTTTCCCATCTCCGTAAACTGTAATAGGATGATCGAGCAACGCCTGCTGCACAAAGCGCGGGACGACCATTCCGTACTGCCCTGTCTGACGCGGACCTACTGTGTTGAATAATCGAGCTATTACGACAGGTAATTTCTTTTCGTGGAGGTATGCTAATGCGAGAAATTCATCAATAGCTTTTGACTCAGCATATGACCATCTGCGGATAGTTGTCGGACCATAGATCCGCATTGCATCTTCCTTAAAAGGAAGCTCGTCGGATTTCCCATATACTTCTGAAGTAGAAGCGATGAATATCTTTTTCTTATATTTATTTGCTGTTTGTAAAAGTATCTCAGAGCCGCCAACATTTGTTTCGATAGTTTGGACTGGATTATCAACAATAAAACGAACCCCGACAGCTGCTGCGAGATGATATACCTGGTCACAATTTTTCACTAATTCGTCGACCAGTTCACGGTTGAAGATCGTATCAATATGGACTTCGAGATTCTTGTGACGATAAATATTTTTGATATTTGCCAATCGTCCGGTAGAAAGGTTATCCAAAATAACTACAGAATCGCCATTCTTCAAAAGGTGCTCAGCAAGATATGATCCTATAAATCCCGAGCCTCCAGTAACTAAAATATTCATCAATTCTCCTTGTTGTTAAGTAAAAAGTTTATAGTTTTATATAATCCATCCCTGAATGGGACTTCAACTTTATAATGTAATAGTTCTCCAGCTTTTTTTATTGAAGCTAAAGAATGTTTCACGTCGCCACTTCTCTCTTTCGCATATATGGGAACAATATTCTTATGCAGGTTTTCATTAATAATTTTAACAAGTTCAACTAATGTTGTGCTCTCTTGACATGCAATATTTATAACCTGTCCTGGTGCATGAGGAGCTGTACAGGCTAAAAGATTAGCTTCCACAACATTTTGAACGTAAGTAAAATCTCTGGATTGAGAGCCATCACCAAATATTGTAGGCTGTATATCATCCGAAATCAACTTAATAAACTTTGGGATAACAGCACTATATTGAGAGAAAGGATCTTGATTTGGTCCGAAGACATTAAAGTAGCGAAGACAGACTGTTTCAAGACCGTATATGAGTGTATGGATCTGGCAATATCTTTCTGCAGTATATTTAGAAAGAGCATAGGGTGACAAGGGCTGAATGAACATATCTTCTTTTTTGGGCAACTCTTTACTGTCACCGTATATCGAAGAGGAAGAGGCATACACGATTCTCTTTACATCGAATTCACGGGCAGCTTCCAAAATATTTAACGTTCCCAAAATATTCACATCATTAGTAGTAATGGGATCTTGTATTGATCTGGGAACTGAGGGCAGGGCGCCTTGATGGAGAATAAAATCTACTCCGCGAACTGCGTTTCGAACAGTGTGAAAGCTTCGTAAATCACCTTCAATTAGTTCGAAATTCTTATAATCCATGAAACAAAAAATATTTTCTCGTTTTCCTGTAGCAAAGTTATCAAGAACACGAACATCCTCACCTCTATTAAGAAGTTCCTGAACAATATTTGAGCCAATAAATCCAGCTCCACCAGTTACTAAATATTTCATACAATTCTCCTTATGAATAATACTTCAAAGACCTGTATGCGGTTTTTTAGGCAAGTTTTTTTCTTTATTTGGTAGTAATATGTGCTAAATCTATACTTACGCAATATAATGATATGATTAATATAAGAGGATTAATAATTTACTATAGGCTTGTTACTTTTTTTTAAGATACCAATCGGTAGTTCTTTTGATTTCGGATTCAATTGTGTATTTTTGAGTATAATCAAGTTCTCTGATTTTTTCCGAATGATATTCCGTAGATGTTGCAAGCTTCATCAATCTATCACTGTTTATAGGTAAATCTTTTTTCACAATTTTTCCAATTATATCAAAGAATTTTCCTATAAATACTGCAAGCTTGAGAGGTATTGCGATCAAAGGCATACTAAATCCCTTGTTATCTGCAATGATCTCCATCAAACGATGAAGAGAAATATATGGTTTATCAATACAATTGTATATTTGAAGTCCTTTGTCCATGCGAGGGATCACAAAAACAGTCATATCAACCAGATTTGCAAGTGATACAATCGATTTCACATGATCTCCATTCCCAACCATAAACAGGGGCTTCTTGTGTTGCATATCGACCAGGTTGTACATGTTTGCATAATTGAATGGACCATAAATGATGGTAGGACGCAAAAAAACACATTCTCTTGTTTCATCCTCACCCAACCATTTCTCAATCACTTTTTCTCCCCCTAATTTACTCTCCCCATATTCATTATCAGGTTGAATCTCGCCGGCTTCGTCACAAGGTACTGAAGCATGGCCATATACAGAAACTGTACTATAATATATTACCTTTTTGATATTTCTTTCTCGTGCATAGTCCGTTAATATTTTTGTGCCATACTCGTTGTTGCTAAAGTAGCTCTCTTTCGATATTCCCCAATCATGCTTATCCGCAGCACAATGTATTATCAAGTCAATTTCATCTTGATTAAAGATGTGCAAGTCATTAATATTACGAATATCGCCGTTCCTTGTTTGAGGATGTTTCTCGATCAAGCATTCATCGCGCTTATCTATCCCGCAGACTGTATGTCCCAAGCTTTCAAGATGCCACATCAATCTCGATCCTACAAAGCCGTTCGAGCCAGTAATAAAAATGTTCATTGATTCTCCCAAAGAGACTTATACATGTTCTCAATATCTTTTGTTAATCTATTAAATGAAAATTGTTGAAATGCCTTCTTCGAAGCAGCATTTATCATTGCTTCGCTCTTCGTATCATTCCTTAGCAAAGATTCAATTTCTTTGATAAATAATTCAGAGTTTCCTTTAGGAAAATAAAATCCGTTTACCCTATTTTCTACAAAATCTTCCACTCCTCCAACCTTTGTCGTCATTACCACTTTTTTACAAGCCATTGCTTCGATGATAGCTACTGGAGTTCCTTCATTATTGGATGTAAGGAGTACGAAGTCCAGATCGGCATAGACCGGTTTTAAGTCCTTTATTACACCTGTTATTATGATTTTATCGGCAAGATTTCTTCTATGTATTTCCTCTTGTAAATTCCCTCTCAGTTCTCCATCACCAATAATTGAAAAAAATATGTTTTCATTCTTTGCTAATAATTTTTCAGCAATATCAAGAAAGAGCATATGATTTTTTATTGGTGCCAATCGACCGATTATTCCGATCAGCGGGGAATCTTTTGGAATTGAATACTTTTTCCGGAATTTCCCTTTATCGGAGTTGGAAGGCATCACATTATCGAAATCAAAACCAAGGGGGACGACTTGTATTTTTTCATTAAGAGTAATTTTCAGATCGATCAATTCCTGCTTCTGCTGTTCGCTAATAGCAATGATCTTCGAGGAGATCTTTGCCAATCTTTTTTCTAAAAAAATAAAGAAAGCTGTTTTACGTTTACCAAAATAATCCTTGAATACATTACCATGGAAGGTGTGAACAATTATTTTTACTCCCATTAATTTCGCAGCAAACCTACCGAGCATACCCGCTTTTGCCGTATGAGTATGCACAATATCCGGTCTTATTTTTTGTATTATTTTTATTATATGTATGAGAGCACTGATATCTTTTAACAATCTCAATTCACGACCCATTGAATTTACGTTTATCGGCTTTACTCCATATTTATGTGCAAGATAGGACATATCTGATTCGTAAGGTTCGATTCGACCTGAGAGAAGATAAGATTCATATTTTTCAGAGTCCAACTTTGCGGTGAGTAAAATTGTATTAATCGGTGCACCGGCTACACATAAGCGAGTGATAATACGGAGAATTTTCTTTTTTTTCATTTAATTACCAAAAATAATATACTATCAGTTCAATGTACTATTCGCATATTCGTAGAAATTTCCCCAAAATACATTTCTTTTGTTATCCAATATTTCTCGGGAATACTCCTTGGCTGTATTGAAGTTGCTTTTTGCTATATTTTCCAAATCATACTTTCCGTCGATTATTTTTTGTAATTGACATGCAAGTATTTTATAATCTCCCGGAGAATGCAAATATTTGTCATTCAATAACTCGGGTATACCTCCTGTTGATGAAGCTAATACAGGACAAGCACGGCTTAATGCTTCAATAACCGAACGAGGTAAACCTTCCTGTTTAGACGGATGAACATAAATATCTATATCATCTAAAAACTTCATAACTTCATCGCCTTTGAGAAGTCCGATGCATTCAACCTGCTCCTCGACATCATAGGCTTGCGCTAATTTCATAATATGATGTGAAGTACCACTTCCTGCAAATTTTACATTAACAAGATAACCATTATTCTTTAATATTGATAATGCTTTGATTATGACATCAAAACCCTTATATTTAACATTATAATGAGCAAGTAATCCTATCATCAGGTTCGATTTTGGTATATTGATTTTTTCTATTCGCTTTTTTAAGGTCGAATCTGATAGTTCATGAAACATAACATTAGATGCATTTGCCACATAGCCATGAGAAGGATATCTCTTTTGTAAGAAATATTTGGTGACGTAAATTGCATGAGTTGCTTTTCTCACCTCTTTTTTCATTTTCAAATATAATAAAGGAGCAAGGATCTTTCCTGGCACATTACCGTAATTCCAATATGAATCCCACTGGCATCCTACTACTTCGACTGCATAGGGAATTTTTGCTTTTCTGCATTTTTTTGTAACAAGGTAACCAACCAAACTTGGCAAACGAATAATCACGCAATCAACCGATCTCAGGATATTATTTATGACATTGTGAATATTCTTTTTTCTTAATAAAATTGAATTGAAATACTTATTTTCCGGAAATAGATGAAATGAAACGTTTTCTCTTTCTGATAAAACACCCTCTTCTTGACTCTCTGCTTCTCTTCCGAAAACTATGATTTCATGAAAAAAATGCAAATACCTATCCCAGGCATTCTTTGGCAAACCACCAGGTGAAAAGATCTTCCCGTTTTTCACGAAGAACCTATGGTCATGGAAGAACGCACATTTCATGAAATATCCTTGATTTTTTTTGCTGGCACTCCGACCACTACAGAATGATCAGGAACATCTTTTGTTACTACGGAACCTGCTCCAACAACAGCCCTGTTATGAATTGTTACTCCAGCCATGATCCTACACCCGCATCCTATCCATACGTCATTACATATTTTCAATGGCAACATTATTATCTCATTGTATCGAATAGAATCCGTATCGTCCAAATATGAATGTTGAGTAGTTAGAAGTGAACAAGAATGGGCAATTGAAACATTATCACCAATCTGCAAACCACCCTCAGCAATCAGATAACAACCTTTATGTATACTAACATTTGAGCCAATTGTTACATTTTTCCAACCTATAATTTCAATTGAGCGTCCGAAATATACATTTTTGCCAATTTTTTTTGCTAACCTTTTTGCAAAACTATATCTAAAACCTACACCTATATAACCGGGTAACAGATCAAGATATATCCATAAATTTCTAACTATGACATGTGGAATTATTATTAGAATATAGCTAATAATTAATAATACCGGGTAAAAAATGTTAAAAAGTTTCTTTCCAGACATTTATAGTTCCTTTAAAAATTTATTAAAATTAGTAGTGGCATCATATCTTTTTTTAATATATGATTGGATTATATAAAAATCATCTTGGGCTGGTTGTTCTATAAATGTTGATAGTAATTCGACAGCTGAATCAGTGTCATTTGCAGAAGTAAGATATTTATGAAATTCCTCAGGAACACACTCTTTAATAGCCCTGATATCGCTTGATACAAAAGGCAAGCCCACACTCAGTGCCTCAAGAAGGGCATTTGGCTGTCCTTCAATTGTCGATGGATAATAAAATGCATTAAAAGATTGGAGTAAATGCCATACATCATTTCTTGTGTTATCTACAATTATCCTGTCATCCAAATTCTTCTGCTTTAAAGAAGACATTAGATTGTCTTTCACCTCTCTCCCACATAAAAAGAAATATACATTATCGTATTTTTTAATTAACTGTTCTGCAACAGATAGAATTTGTTCATGATTTTTTTGAACATCATATCTGCCCACATGCCCTATAAGAAAAGCATCAACAGGAACTCCAATACCATTTCTAATCATTTGATATTGTTGTGTAGAAATTTTATTATAGTCTGGAATTCCGTTATCAACTACTTTAAAAAAATGAGGTTTTGCCTTATAGTGAGGGTGGAATTTTTCCAACGCTGCTTTTGAATTAGATAAGATTTTTGTCGCAAATCCGTTTGTTAGAAGATTTACGATTCTTGCATAGATTCTTCTTAAAACTGTTTTTTTGAATTTATAATCTGAATTTCGATAAAAAACTAAACGCTTTTTAATTTTTGCCAATCTGGCTATCAATAAAACTATGCCGGAAAAATCACCAGTGAAATCACATACTGTATCAAATTTCATACATCTAATATATTTATATAAATCCAAATAATCAAATAAAGAAAAATAACTAAGTTTAAGTTGTTTAATGCTTATATTATGCGAAATGTAGACACTATCCAGCATACCTTCTTGACCGCTTTTTGATAGCACCGTTGCTTCAAAATTGTGATTTTTGTATGTGAGAAACCGTAAAAGATAATTTTCTATACCCCCAACGTCTAATCGTGTTACAATCAATAGTATTTTCTTCATTTTACTTTGTAAAAAACTTTAAGGATTTCGCTTTTTTGAAATATGTCAATAATGTTGTATTCATCTTTATGAATATAAAAATTAAAATAATGTTTGATACTTCCAGTCCTACTGAAGAACGATTCAAATAAATTGCTTTTGATAAAAATATCAACGTTGCTATCCATATCAATGTCGGTCTTTGATAGCCCTTCCACAATCGGGATTCATTACTTCCAACAAACAATCCAAACAAATATAATCCCAAAAGTACACCCAATACTCCGAAATCCAGGTAAAAGTCCGCTAATATTGAAGTTCCATTTCCATAAGATGGATTATCACCCTGAATGAGATATGTGACGAAACTGGAGCTGCTTGTGTATTTTACACTCCCGTCATATAATAAAGAGTTTGTCATAACGGTCAAACCGGGAACGATTGAAAAGATATAGTTCAATTGATACATGCCATATCTGAAGTTGTAATTATCAGGAACATTATACAGGGCATAATTTAGTGACTGAACTGAAAGTGCCAGCTCAATCGTTTGACTCATGGGAATTTTCATGCCGAATTTAGTATTAATGGCATCATCATCGGAATATTCAGATACGACTTCAGAAAGTCTTCTGCTATAACCCATACCTGATGATCGATATGATCTAATTTTCCCGATCAACGTCATGAGTGATGCAGCTATCAATACAGCGATAATAATTCGAAACAGATTGAGTTTTTGCCACCGTATGAAATACATAGCGAATGCTAACAATGTGAAACTAATAACCGGTCCCCTGTCTCCCACATACGTTGAAAATACAATATGCCAGACTAATAAAAATAATAATGGAAATCCGAAATTTCCTAAATATTTTCTGAACGATATTTTTTCTTTAAAAGAAGTAAGATTAGAAATTTTTATAATGATAGCAGCACTTAAACAAACGACAAATAATTTATACAAATAAGTTGCTACCGGAGAAGCATCTTTTGCGTAGTACACTCCGTAACGATAGGACCCTGCAAAAATAAAAAATAGAATATAGAAGATGTACGCTAACGTAAGTACAAAAAAAATAGAGTTTGACGAAGTAGATTCTTCTGTTTTTTTTATTTCTTTAGAAAATTTAAACTTTATTGAACTCGCACCAAGATAGAATGCTAATATACCTATCGAAGCAATTCCAAAAGTTTTGTGCATAACGGTGGAATTTATCCAAACAAAGCGATAATATATATCAACTAATTTAAAACCGAACAAGTCGAGAAAAAATATTTGGTAAAAAACGACAAAGTATCCTAATATAAATATCGTGCTTATCGACAGCCATCTCATTTCCCCATATTTCATTATCCTTATCGATAAGTAGAGAAGCGTATTGATTACAACAATATATAACATCGCACGCTGGAACACTTCAGGAGAAAAACTCGATTGCCAAAAATATAGTAAATAACCGACAATCGTTGTTATTATTAGAATTAAATAGAGTGCAATTAACTTGTTATTATTCGGGGTTGTTTCCATACGTCTATATTATATCTAATTTGTAAGCAACAATGAACCATTTGAACGATCAAGACCTGAAATGCAAGACCGTTTATGCCCCAAAAATGAATTGAGGGATAAATCAAGATGACATTTACTATCGATGTAAACAATGTAACTTTAAATAGGTCCTTGCTTTTTAATTTTAATACTAATAATGATGAGTAAAAACCCCCTACTGCAAATATAATTGCGAGCGATAGTATTTTCAAAGCAGAAACTGATTCCTTTATATACTCTCCTGATATGAACCTGACAATTTGATTACTAAAGACAAATAATATTATTGCTAACAATGCTAAAACCAAAAAATACACCATGCTGATTTTTTTTGTGATCCTGTAAAAATATAATTTGCTTTGTACGAATTTTCGTGACATGTAAGGAAAAAGTGCTTGGTTGACAGGAACTAAAAGTCCTCTAATTGCTCCATATACTTTAAAGGCTATTGCATAATAACCAACAGTTTGAGGACTGACCATTATACCTAAAACAAATGTATTAAGTGAAGTATACAAATGGACAGTTATTTGAGATAAAAAAACATGGCGGCTATTTTTCAATTGGTATATAATATCAGAATATTGGGGAAATTTAAGCAAAATATTAAACTGTTTTTTTAAAAATATAAGTGCCACTATTCCCATGAATACCGCACCTATCCCATAAAATAAAGGCACTAAAATATAGTCATTCGGTTGCCGTATGAATAAAAAAATAGATACCATATAAAGAGTTTTATATACTATATTAAAATAAGTTATCAGCTTCATCTTTTCCATCCCCTGGAAGAACCATGCTGAAAATAGAACATCACCTATTACAAGTAGAAAAGTATATAAAAAAACATCAAAATGAGCTGATATTTTATTAATAAACAGAATCATTAATAATAGTATGATAAATACAACAATTGTTAAAATAATTTTCACAAAAAAAATTGAGCTAAATATCTCAGAAACTTTCTGAATATCATTTCGGTTAACAGATATTTGCTGTGTACCTGATAATTTAAAGCCGTAATCTACAATTCCTCTGAGTAACGCAACAGTCGCTGTAGCAAAAGACAATACACCAAACTTTTCAATCCCTACCACATGCACCAGGTATGGAAAAAGAATTAATGGGATAATGTAATTACTTCCCTGTAATATAATCAGGGAAAATGTATTGGTAATTACAGTCTTATGTTCAGCTTGTATATTTGCCAAAAACTTCATTTTTATTTGATATTTACCTTGTCATTATTACTCTTATCAAAGAATAAACAATAATATTTTATATATGAGATATTTATGTTTCTTATGAAATAACGTTCAATCAATAGGCAAAATATGCTATCTTAGTTTTTTATCAATATAGTAGATGTGTCGAATAATAACCAATATCATAGAAATCGCAAGACTCAGAATAAAGGCAATTATAACAATCAGTGCTCTTTTCGGTTTACTCTTCCATTCAGGAGGTTGTGCTTTATCGATCACTTGTATAGTAGTAATGTCCCGTGCTTCTTCGATTTTTGCCTGTTCATATTGAGGACCTAAATATTCCAACAGTTTTGAAAAATAGAGCACTTTTCTCGTAAGTCGAGCATATTGTTTCTGAATATCCGGCGCATTGTTCAGATTAATAAAAAGGTTACTTGAATCGGATTGATCGAAGATTTCCTGATATTTATTTTTTAGGTATCGTATATCGATTCCCAAATTTTTTACTGCTTGGTTATCAGGTGTAAGTTTTTCCTTCATTACATCGAGCTCAACTTCCTTAGCCATAATTTGTGCTTGCATATCAGAAGCTTTTTCGATTTCTGCTTTTAATTGTTCGCTCAAGCTTATTATATCGTTCGCTTCCATGAATTGCGTTGTCTTATTTTCATAGAAACTTAAGCTATCCAAGGCAAAATTAATTCTGTGATCAACAAATATCCGGTTGTTTCTTGCCTTCGATGTATTGAGTGCAATATTAATACTATCCAAACAGTGAACAATATAGTTTGTCATTTCAGCAACTATATCTTGATCTTGATCAAATAGTGATACTGAGATTTGTTCTTCCTCACCGAGGGTGATCCTAAGATTCGATCTCAATATATCATAGGTCTGAAATTTGAATTTTGTATTATATTTTGTTTGAAGATTATATTTTTCATCCAATAATTCCAACATTCTTTTACTTTTAAGAATCGCAATAATCCGCATTTGATCTTCTCCACCACCAAACATAGCCCCAAGTCCGAATGAACTCAAACTTGCACTTAGTCCACCCAGCTGTCCTTGTTCGCCTGCAGGAGGCATAATGACTGCTGTTGCTTTATACCATTTTGGTAAAAGTAAACTTATGCCTAATGAAATTATTGTAATGATCAAGACAAAAAGAATGATAAATTTTCTTTTTTCCCAAATTATTTTCAGATAATCAACAATATTTGTTTCTCTATCTTCCATTTTTCCTCTAAATAATTTTATTTTGCCACATTCTGTATCACTATGATCACTGTCGCTAGTTGGGCGGCAATGCTCATTATATCTTTTGTTAATACCCAATAATCTATATCCGGTTTTTCAGGAATAAAAATCATATCCCCCACATCAATAGGAGTGTCCACTTTCGGTTTGATCCACTCGCCTGTATTTGCTTTAATAAGACGTATCTTGCCTTTACGTGCACGCCATGCAAAACCTCCGGCTTTATCTATATAATAGAGATAATTCTTTCCTTCTGTATATGTAACAAGACCCGGATTTTTTACCTGACCGGATACCGTTACTGTCACAGTTTTGTCAGGAATATAAATGAAATCACCGGTTTTAAGTAAAAAATTAAACTCATGATCATTCTCAAACCAAAGTTTTTGAAAATTGGTGACGAATTTTCCTCTCATCTCCCTTGATTTTGTTTTAAAATATTCATATTCAAGCGGAGTCATATCCTCGATTAACATATTTCTTAGACGGTTAAATTCCGGATCAACAACATCTTCACTACTCTTTCGCTGAAGAAAGGCATTTTGAAGATCCGCTTTTTGAGTTGGTCCACCGCTCGCAACTAAAATATCATATAAGGTAGTTCGTTCGTCTTCTATTGCATAACCACCTGGAAATTCCACCTCACCGGAAATCAAGACTCCTTCTTTTCTATGATATTCCGGAATTGATCTTACATATATCCGATCATCATTTTTTAGAAAGATGTTTTGTTCACTTTTTGGATTATCTAAAATATCATTAAAGTTAACAAATATCATTTCAGTATTGGACGAATTATTAATAAAACGAACAACTTCAATCGAGTCTAAATAAGCGTTATCAGATAATCCCATTGAAAGCATGACAATATCCATAATGCGGTCATCTTTCACTAACTCTAACTCACCGGGAATATTTACGGCACCAGATATGACAACATTTTCTTCTATTGAGGGCACTATGATAATGTCTCCATCCTGGATATATGGATTATGCTTTTCATCACCCAAACGGAGAAATCTTTCAATATCTATAATGGAAATTCCATTTTTATTTTTTAAGGTGATATTTCGAGTAGAGGAATTTTCCGGCGGGCTAAAACGAGGATTTCCATTTTCATCAACATAGGTGTTCGCGCGTTTGATAGCATCAAATACACGTTGATCAGCTTGTAGTGAATAAGTTCCGGGATAACGCACACTTCCTACTACCGATACATTGTATTGTATCATTTGATAAGATGACTGGGACAAATCCATTTTTGACTGAGCTACAAGAACAAATGGGAGAAGGGTGATTAAAATTACGATTAAAATATGTTTTTTCATAGTTGATAATCCATTTAATTTTTTATGATTTTTCCTTTTTTTATCACGGTTTCCACCGTATTACTTCCAAGGTGATAGGGCAAATATTGATATGTCGGCATGTCCAGTATTATGATATCTGCCTGTTTGCCAACCTCAAGCGAACCAATAATATTTCCACGTTCAAGAGCAAAAGCAGCATTAATAGTTACCGCATTAATAGCTTCAGCGGGAAGTATCTTCATTTGAAGGCATGCCAAACTCGTGACGAATTGCTGAGAATCACAATTACAGGAACCGGGATTGAAATCTGTTGAAAGCGCAACCGGTAAACCTGCTTCGATCATTTTTCTTGCTGGAGCATACTTCTTAAGTCCGAGACTGAATGTTGTTGCAGGGAGAAGGATTGGTATCACACCAGCTTCCTTCAATCTTTTGATGCCATTATCTGATATTGCAACAAGATGATCAGCGGATACAGCATTAACTTCAGCAGCTAATTCAGCTCCACCAATTGGCTCAAGTTCATCTGCATGGAAGCGTATTTTAAATCCAAGCTCTTTTGCTCTGTTCAGTATTCGTCGCGATTCATCGATTGTAAATACATGTTCTTCACAGAAAATATCACAATATTCGGCTAAATTCTGCTCTTTAACTGCGGGCAGCATTTCATTTATCAAAATATCAATATATTTTTCATGATCATTTTTATATTCTTCAGGATACTCATGAGCTCCAAGAAAGGTCGGAACGATCTCCATGTCCGAAATTTCATTGATCATTTGTATCGCTTTAAGCATCTTGATCTCGGATTCTGTAGTAAGCCCATACCCGCTTTTTGCTTCAATTGTGGTTGTGCCCATTTCAAGCATTTTGTTAATACGCTTGAGCCCCAGATCAACAAGCTCTTCTAAAGATGCATTCCGTACATCTTGAATACTGGCTCGTATACCCCCACCTGTTTGTGAGATTTCTTTATAAGATTTCCCTTGCAGCCTCATCTCAAATTCATTCTCCCTGGTTTTCACAAAAATCGGATGAGTATGCGGATCGACAAATCCTGGCATGATAACTTTCTGTGAGGCATCTATAATTGTATCAGCAGTGAAAGTTCTAAGAATTTCTTCCATATTCCCTACACAGGTTATCGTTCCATCAGCAATACCAAGAGCGCCATCTTTAATAATTCCAAGATCCTGCAATGCCTTCCCAGTCTTTGGAATATTTGAAGCAGCAGTCACAAGCTGACTTGCATTTTTTATAATTATATCTACATGCTTATTTTTTATCATATATTAGATTCTTCGATCAAACATACAGCAAAAACCTTTATGCCTTCGCCTTTTCCGACAAATCCCATCCCCTCTTCTCGAGTAGCTTTTATCGAGATTTGTGTGCTACCTATGTCAAGTTTGTCAGCAATAATCTCCTTCATATCAGTAATATAAGAGGACAGGTTCGGTTCTTCCAGGACAACAGTTGCATCAATGTTTACAATTTTATATTTTGATTTAACTAATAAGCTCTTTGTTTTCTCAAGAAGTATTCCACTTGAAATATCCTTATATATCTCATCGGTATCCGGGAAATGCGTGCCAATATCTCCAAGATTTGCCGCACCAAGAAGTGCATCAATGATAGCATGAATGAGCGCATCTGCATCGGAATGACCAAGCAAACCTTTATTGAAAGGAATGTGAACTCCACCTAATATGAGTTTTCTGCCATCAACTAATTTATGTACATCATATCCAAAACCGACTTTCATCATACCCCCTTAATAAGTAATTTTGCAATGATCAGATCAAAGGTGTCTGTAATCTTAATATTCAATGAAGTACCCTTAAGCACATGTACAGGATAGCCCATTTTCTCTATCAACTCAGCGTCGTCCCGGACTGTGATGTCTTCTGATTGAGCTTTTTCATGGGCATTCTTTATAAGTTCATAAGCAAAGGTTTGAGGAGTATAGATCTCCCATAAGTGAGCTCTATCCAAAGTTTTGATAACCTTATTATCTTCAACCTGTTTTATAGTATTTTTCACAGGATGCGCAAGGGTAACTGCACCATACTGTTTTGTCATTTCAATACTCTGAAGTATCTCCGAAACCTTCACAAAGGGACGCACGCTGTCATGGATAGATACGATTTCTGTCCTTTCATCAAGAGTTTTTAGGGCATTGTAAACCGAATCCTGACGCCTGCTCCCACCCTTAATAATTATAATTAAATTGGGATCATAATCATAAAACTGAAAGAGTAACTCATTTAAAAAATCAATATCTGGTGCGGGACATGTAATGATAATTTTCTGAAAAGCCTGTGCTTCTACAAACGTATCCAGGGTATGAAGGAGGATCGGTTTGTTCCCGATTTCGATAAACTGCTTCTTCTTTGAAGAGTTCATCCTTTGACCGCTGCCGGCAGCAGTTATGATTGCGCAATTATTCATTATTTAATCTCTCAATAATATTACGGGCATTAATTTCATCTTTCCTGATCTGCTCAACAAGAGCATTCATAGATTCGAATTCGATCTCTTCACGGATTTTCTGAATAAAAAATAATTCAAATTTCTGTTCGTATATATGCTCATTAAAATCTAAAATATGTGTCTCCACATTTTTCTGTCGATTA
>CAYUTH010000009.1:28192-29411 GCA_964447485.1 uncultured Candidatus Cloacimonadota bacterium
CAATCGTTGGTCTTGTGCCGACATTAGTGAGACCCCAGAACATTTTTTGAGCGTATTTTATTTTGGTAAGATACACTCCGATTGCAGGATACAGCTTTCTTATCTCGGCAGGTTTGAGATTAACAGTCGGGTATCCGAAGCCTGTGCCGATATGATCGCCTTTTTCCACAGTTCCCATGATACAATAATTCCGTCCCAGCATTTTGTTTGCTCGCTTGATATTACCTTCACTCAGATACTTCCGGATAGTGGTGCTGGATACTATCTCACCATCGATCAAAACCTCATCAACCATCTCGACATGAAAATCCATCTCATGTTCCAGTTTTTTCAGAAGATGGTAATCTCCTGCCCGGTTCTTTCCGAAGTGCCAGTCATAACCGATAATTATCTCTTTCGCACCGATCTGTTTATATAAATAATCCCTGACAAATTCATCCGGTGTAAGATGCGCAAGATTCATATCAAAATCAAGCCACAGCACATAGTCAATTCCGACTGCTTTCATGAACTGCTCTTTCTTGACCTTTTCTGTGAGAAGGAACGGATATACTTTTTTCTTTAAAATCTCAATGGGATGAGGATGATATGTGATAACAATTGAAACACCATGCAATGCTTTTGTCCGTTCTACGACTCGCTCAAGAAGTGCTTTATGACCAATATGCACCCCATCAAAAGTGCCAAGGGTGACAACAGGATTTATCAGAAACTTTTTAATTTTATGAAGATTTTTCATTGTAATATTTCTGAGCCGATGCTATTGCTTCCTCAACAGGTTTTAGCGAGTTTTCAAGAATTTCTATAGTTATATCTTCTAATTTTAGCGCATTGATCACTGAAAACGGACCAATAGAATCCCTCCGCAATTCAGTAAGATGACCAACAGTACCAAGTTTTGCAGCAATATCCTCACCTAATGACCGAATATATGTGCCTTTTGAAACAGTTGCTCTGAATTCAAGATACGGTTTTTGATAATTCATAAATGATAAAGAATGGATAAACACCTTCCTTGGTTCAACCTCAATCTGAATACCTTTTCGTGCTGTTTTATATAAGCGGACTCCATCTTTCTTAATTGCTGAAAACTGAGGTGGAACCTGATCTATCTCTCCTAAAAATGATGTGAATATATCCTCAATATTCTGCTCAATATTCTCCGGTACATTCCTCACTTCTGTTA
The DNA here is from genome assembly GCA_964447485.1 of uncultured Candidatus Cloacimonadota bacterium. Lineage (GTDB taxonomy): Bacteria > Cloacimonadota > Cloacimonadia > JGIOTU-2 > JGIOTU-2 > Celaenobacter. The sequence continues at coordinate 29,379 of CAYUTH010000009.1, forward strand.
CCTTACCTTCAATATCAGCAGTATCTGTCTTTT
>CAYUTH010000010.1:0-14853 GCA_964447485.1 uncultured Candidatus Cloacimonadota bacterium
AAACACACATCACGGAACTCTAATTTTTCTATTACTTGTGGTAAAACTGCACTGTCTGATTTTTCTTCCGGAAGATCGAATAGTTCCTGCACCCGTTTTAGCGCCATCAAAGATTTTTGTATTTGTATATTCACATTTATCAACCTGCTGGTAGGACCAAATAAGTAACCAACAAATGAGTTGAAGGCAATGAGGTAACCGAGTGTAAGATGTCCCTGAATTATTTCATAGCCGCCATACCCAATAACAACGATCGGTGCAAGTCCGCCTAAAAAACCGGTTATAGCATTGTTAAGAAAAGATGTCTTGCCAAGTTTGATGTTGGAACGCAATGCTTGCTTTGCTTTCCTGAAATACCGCAAAAGATTGTATTTATATTTCAAAAAAATCTTGCACAGCTCCAACATATTTAGCGATTCTGCTAACTGCCTTGTTGCTTGTGCATTATCCTCGTAAAATATTTTTGATAATTTACGAATGATCCTGCTGAAATAGATTGTAGAAGCAATGAAAAACGGGAGTATTGCTACTGAAATTAAAGCCAGTTTCCAGTGAATAAAGAAAATTACAGCTGCTCCGACCAGAAAGGTAAGAATGTCTTTAATTATTCCTATGAACGTGTCTGCAAACAAGGATTGTAATCTGCTTGTGTCGTCATTTATGCGGGAGATAAGATAGCCGGTTCCATATTTCTTGCTGATTTTGAGCGGTAGTTTATTTATCTTTTCCAGCAAATCCAATCTGATATCAAGAATAACTTTTGTGTTAATTTTATAGAAAAGTATTCCCTGAAAATAACCGACTATTTTCATAAAGATAAGCAAGCCGAGAACCAGGAGAATTAGAAATAATAATTCTTGCAGGTTTTTGTTTGGAAGTGTTTTGTCTATAATACGAGCAATAATGAGAGGTGTTGGCAATATAAGGATTGAAAGCAGGAAAATAGAAATACCACCAATGATAAGACCGCAGGTATGCTTCTTGAAGTAAGGGGTGAGAAAACTTAATATTACATTTTTAGGCTTTTCCATCATCCGAAATTAACAATTTATTTTTTGGGTAGGATATATGAATTTAAAGACCAATATTTTGTCATATTTCTATAAAATATTTTAAAAATAAACCTTCCTCTGGAGATGTTAGGTATAAATTTAATCCGCCATTTAATTCCTCAATAGCACAATTTAATCCATAAAAACAATATGGTATCGACCTATCCTCGAAAGAAAACAAATATTCACCTTTTAAAGAGTAAAGCACTATATTGTTGTAATAATTATTTGGAATTTTTAATGGCTCCCTTTCTAATCCACCAGCATTCTCAGAGGTTACAATATAATTTTCTGAAATATACATATCAATAATATTATATAATGAATATAGCTCAAAGCTTGCCTGTTTGTTTTTTTCTTTATATTTGCTACTTTTCACTTTTTCATTTTTAACTACTTTATATTCGAAAGCATCTTTTTTTGTGTCGTAGAGATACAGCAAATTGTTTCCTTTTATCATCCCACAAAATATAATATTATTTTTTATCTGGAGTATATGTGCTGAACGGATGACATTTGTCTCAAATGAAGCTGTGCCTTTTATGTTTTTATAAATCATATATTTATTAGTTATTTCGAGATTATCATTTAACTCATAACATAAAGGAGTTGTTGAATTGGTGTTATTAATACTAAAACCGGAAATAAAAATGTTGTTGCCATCGAAAGTAATATTTTCGGGACTAATATTTTCGACAATTTCATTGGGTATCTTTTTTTCCCATACAAATTTAATATTTTTTTCTAAATTAATTAATTCAAATTTTGTAATTGCATATTTACTCTTATCTAGGCAAATAATGAATTCTTTTGATAAATCAAAATCTCTCAAATTAACAAACTCTCCAGGACCTTTTCCACTTGCACCGATTTTATTAATGAATTCACCGTTTTTGTTCAAAATATATATACAATCAATCTGACTATCAAGTATAAAAACCCTATTATCTTTTAATCTGATTTTCGATGGGCTTGACAAAAATATTTCTGTATCTGTAGCTTTATTTATTGCAAATTCTCTCTTATAATTATTATTGAGTTCTAATTTTCCCTTAGTAACGATCCTTATTTGGCTCTCATTTATAAAAATATCATTCTTTTTTGTGCAGCTCACGAGTATGAGTGCTAATATGAACGATAATATAAGAATTACTTTTGGGTAACGCATAATATACCATCTCCTTAATTCATATTGTTGTACATTATAAATTCCGGTTTTTTATCATAAGATATTTTTCGCATAGGATTCTTATAACTTATATTTCGACTTTAAATAGAAATATCTCTTCCTTTTCTCTGTCCACAAATACCATGACATTATTTTTTACTATTTCCAGATTCGATACGGGCATATAATCCGGAAGTGCCATTTCCCTGAAGACATTATGTTTTTCGTCGTAATAATAAAGAATATTATTGTGCGGATCGATGAGATTGTTGTAGCTTTGTGCAAAAGACAGGACGAATAAAATATTGTCAATTTCAAACACATAGAGAACACGAGGATAGTAAGCTGGAAAATTAATCTGAGAATTTTCATAATCACCTGTTTCCCTGATGAATTTTTTGATGTCACTGCCTATTTTTTCCTTTGGGATTGAAAGAAGTGAGATATGCTCTCCCGTATCTTTTATAATCAGATTATTATCATTCTCGACTTCTACATACGAATCTCTGTAGGGGAATAAGGTCGCAAGTGTTTCGATAGGATAAGAACAGTTGTCTTTTGTCGAGTGAAGTGCATAGGTTTTAATGATCTCGGCATCCTTTAAATTGCTCATTTTGTACGTAATGATCTTTTCCATAAAATCTTCGTCGAAACTACCCATTTTGATAGTTTCGTAATACAAGTCGTTATGACAAAAGAAGAATGAAGTGAAGCCTATAATAAGATATTCGGAATCCAATCTTAAGGTCTGCAAAAAATTACCCCGTGAATCGAAAAGCTCGATCTGGTTTTCTGTCATATCGGCTACTGCCACGGTATCTCCATTCATTGCGATGGCACCTGGTAGAGTGAATTCTCCCGGTCCTTTACCAGAACCGCCAAAAGTGCATCTTTCCGTGCTGTCGAAAGATAGGCAGTGAATCGAGTTGTCGAAATAGTTACTGATATAGATGAGAGAATCTGAGATGCCAAGGGAATTCAATCCTTCGAAATGAAAAGTAGTAGAATCAACAACATGAAAAATTAATTGTTTCTGACTTGTCTCATCATTGCTGCACGAACAAATCATGCATATGACTACTAACACGACAATTAAAGATATTACATATTTTACCATTTTGTTCCTCCTTAACAACTATTTCTCGATATCAAGGATAGTCACTAAAAACCAAACCCCGCTTATGCTCTCATTTTTTCAACCAATTTTTCCTTAGCATTCCATAATTTATTTGAGAGAGACACGTGATAGAAATGCGGATTCACAAACCGCTTTACACCGGGGTCGAGACGGTCAATGTCCTTCTTTCGTGTCTCCCGTATTTCTTCTAATGTGGGCAGGTCATATACGAGCTTGCCATCTTTCAGGATATCAACATGCAGTTCCTCGAGCTCGGATATTTCATTTTTTTGAAGAGTCCGTCTTTTAGTATGTTCAATGGGATGAAGAAGGGTGATCTGGTCACGGTTTCTGAGATCTTCATCGTGCAGCGCAATGAGATCAGCGGTCGCTTTACCACGTGTGTCGTAGATACGCCATATCTTTTTATACCCCGGGTTCAGTATTTTTTCTTTTGCGCCCGAGAGTTTCATCGCAGGAAATAACTCTCCATTTTTCTCAATAGCCACAAGTTTGTACACACCATCCAGAGCTGAAGCTCCCTCTGAGGTTATCAGTCCGGTTCCGACTCCATACACAAGACGGTTTACAAGATTGTCCGGATCAACATCATTTTGTACAGCTTCCTCCCTGATTTGAGTTACAATTTGCCAGATCACGAGTTCGTCGAGTGCGTTGGAAAGTACGATGACCGCATCCCTAAAACCCGCCTTATTCAGCATCTTCGCGGACTGAATTGCAAGGTATGCCAGATCGCCGGAATCGAGGCGAATGCCAACAGGTTCATGTCCTTTGCTGCGAAGTTCTTCAAACACTTTTATAGCATTCGGGAGACCGCTCTCCAATGTATTTATTGTATCCACAAGTAAAAGGCAATCATCCGGATACACATCTGCATATGCGCGAAATGCATCGAGCTCGGTGTAGCCCAGAGCCATGAATGCCTGTACCATGCAATGAGCATGAGTACCTCGTGGTGCATTGCCAAGCGCATAGGAAATGCCGGCATTGGATGAGAAATCAGCGCCACCGATGAGTGCTGCCCGTGTGCCTGCAAGTGAGCCAAGTCCCTGAGCCCTTCTTAATCCGAATTCGAGAAGTGGTCTTCCTTTACCAGCTACATTAATTCGTGCTGCTTTTGTTGCGACCAGCGTTTGATAATTCAGGTAATTCAAAAGGGGGGATTCCAGGATTTGTGCAATTGCAAAAGGTCCCTGCACAGTCGTGAGCGGTACATTTGGATGAACAACCCTACCCTCTGGAATTGCCCGAAGTGTAATGTTGTCAAAGTTACCATATTCAAGAAGATATTGTAAAAAATCCTCATCAAATAATAATTTCCCGCTTTTCCGCGCTTTATGCTTCCGCAAATACGCAACATCCTTATCGCGAAATCTGGCATCTTTCATCCAATCAAGGAGCCATTCCAAACCTGCATTGATACAAAATCCAGCTTCATGTTTTCCATAGTTAGGATTTGCTCGATAAAAATGGTCGAACTGAACAGTTTTCTCATGTATGCCCTGTTTAAAAAACATCTGAGCCATAGTAAGCTGATACATATCTGTGAACAGGATACCTTCTGCAATTCGGCGTTGTGCTCTATTCATGTAAAACTCCTATAAATAACAAAAGAAATAGTGCGCAAGGATTCATTATTATTTCTTGCGCCCCAACAATTTTTCAAATTCATCCTCATTCAAAATTTTCACATCATTCTTACTCGCTTTATCCAGTTTTGAGCCGGGATTCTCACCTGCCACGACGTAATCCGTTTCTTTGCTCACACTCGAAGTTGCCTGTGCTCCGAGGTCTTCGACCATCTTTTGGGCTTCACTGCGTGTCCAATTATGAAGAGTGCCTGTAAAAACAAATTTCAATCCATCAAGAGGAAGCTTCTTCTCACCAATTTTATATACAGGATTTTCAAGCTTGAGTCCAGCTTCTTTCAGGCGCTCTATTTGCAACATATTCTCATCCTGAGAGAAAAATTTAGTAATGCTGTCTGCAACTTCCGGTCCGATCTCATAGATAGAAAGCAGGTGTTCTTTAGAAGCATTTTTTATATCGGAGAGTGTTTGATAATTTTCTGTGAGTACTCGTGCAAGATGTTCTCCAACATTCGGTATGCCAAGGGCAAAAATAAATCTGGGCAAAGTTTGATCTTTACTTTTTTCAATCGCATCTACTAGATTTTGTGCAGATTTTTTACCGAATCCTTCGAGTTTTTCAACATCGCCCATTTTCAAATAAAAAATTGATGATATACTTGTGATGATGTGCGCATCCATAAGCTGGCGAACTTTTTTATCACCCAATCCCTGAATGTTCATTGCTGCTTTTTGTGTGAAGTGGATAATACGTTCCCGCACCTGAGCCGGGCAACTCATATTTGTGCATCGGGTAGTTTTTTTATCCTCGCTCATGAGCACTTCACTGTGGCAAACCGGACAGCGATCCGGCATGATAAATGGTCTTTCTGAACCATCCCGATCATCCTTTATCGGTTTGACCACATATGGGATCACATCGCCTGCTCTCTCTACAAGTACTGTATCACCGATCCGGATATCCTTCCTTTCGATCTCGCTCTGATTATGAAGCGATGCCCTGCTCACTTCCACACCGCCAATGCGTACAGGTTTAAGAATCGCAACAGGCGTGAGTCTACCTGTTCTGCCGACCTGTACGATAATGTTTTCCAATTTTGTTGTACCCTGCCTGGGTTTGAATTTATACGCAATTGCCCAACGAGGATCACGCTGACGGAAGCCGAGTTTTTCTCGAGCCGCAAGATTGTTTATTTTAAAAACAACTCCATCGATTTCATAGGGGAGCTCATCGCGTTTTTTAGTCATCTCTGCATAGTATGCGAGAGCTTCTTTGATATTTTTGCATCTTCGTGATTCCTGAAGGTTAACTTTTAATCCCCATGATTTGAATGCCAGAAGTTCTTCCCAATGGGACGAGAAACTGCAGCCATTGCAATCAAGGATTTCATAGATGAAAACATGGAGCGGGCGTTTTGCCGTGATGCGCGAATCAAGCTGACGCAAAGAGCCGGCAGCAGCATTCCTGGGATTTGCAAAGGGCTCTTCTCCATCTTTCTCGCGTTGTTTATTAAGTAAATTGAATTCATCTATCCGCATATAAACTTCGCCACGGAAAGCAATCATTCCTGGATATGGGATTTCTTCCGATCTTAACTGCATTGGGATTTCTCTAATCGTTTTGATGTTACCGAGTACATCTTCACCAATATAGCCGTCGCCGCGAGTTGCAGCAGAGGTGAGATTGCCATTTTCGTAGATAAGCTCAATTGAGAGACCGTCATACTTGGGTTCTGCAACGTATTCAACGTGTTCCTCATCGAGGGATTTCTTGCACGTCTCATCAAAATTGAGTACTTCGCTGTCATTATACACTGCTTTTAAGCTGAGCATAGGTTTGGGGTGAGTAACTGTGCCGAGTTCCTCCTGAACTTCACCACTTACTCTTTGCGTTGGAGAGTTCGAATCCTGGAGTTCAGGATATTTTTCTTCCAGTGCTTGGAGTTGTTGCATGAGCTGGTCATATTCTGCGTCAGAAATAGTAGGATCGTCGAGAACGTAGTATTGATAATTATGATAACGAAGCGCTTTCCGAAGCTGTTCAACCGCTTTTTTAGCTTTATCTTCGGAATCGATCTTTCGAATATCGATTAATGGCTTGCGCTCATTTTGATCTGGCATTTTTTCTTAAAATGAATCCTTTCAATAAATCAAATTCAATCCTGAGTAAATGAAAAAAACTGTCAAAATAAATAAAAACGGGGAGCGCGAGGACTCCCTGTGTTAAAATATCAGTGGTATTACCTAACCAATAAACATTTATTCATGCCAACTACTGCATCGCCAGAGAGGAGCTGAATGAAGTAAATACCTGCACCGATACTCTCTCCTTTATCATCCATTCCATTCCAGGATATAGATTTCTTTCCACCAGAAACCGGAATATAGGATACAAGCTCACCTTTAAGATTATAGATTTTAACCTCAGTTGGATTATAAATAATTTTTGAAAAGGAAATCGTTGTAGATTGGCTAAATGGATTTGGATAATTTTCTATGTGTGAAAGTATCGGAGTTTCATCATCAATGGATACTGAATTCTGATTGTAGAATACCATAATTGAAGGATCTCCGGAATTCCCAACAACGAGGTCGGGGCTCCCATTTCCATTTATATCACCGAAAGCAATTGCTGTGCCTACGCTGCTGCAATCATATGACCACGAAGGGACATCCTGAAGTACTCCATCATCATTCATATAAATATTTACCACACCATTCGAGAAATGGATCTCGGCAAGGTCCTGGTCTCCATCGCAGTCAACATCACAAAATCGCAGATCTTGTTGTCCGAAATAAGTGTAAGTTGATATCCAGGAAAGTGATAATGTGCCGGCATTATTGCTGAAAAGTTCTGTCGGGTCATGACCGAGTGCAAGGTCGTCCCAGCCATTATTATCCAAATCAGCCCAGCCAACACCTTTGTCAGTATCATCATCACCCGTTGTCCACATGGGGCTTGTTGCCAGTGTTCCGCTGTTGTTTTTGTACACCCCGCTTTCAAAATCAGCCCATTTTGACACGGCAATATCTTTCCATCCGTCATGATCCATATCCGCAGCAGCAAGAAAGTTTTGAATGGACGTCTCTGCGGACTGCCATGAGGGTGTTGTATTCAGCGTGCCACTATTATTCATGAACATGTACATTGGGCGGTAGGGATCGTATGTGCTGTTCCCCTGGTTTGCCGTGATAACATCGATATCATCGTCCTGATCAATATCGATGGGAAGCGCATAGTTATTCCATGCACTGCCGCTTTCATTTGAATACCAGCCCGGAGTTGTGCTTGGTCCGGTCAATGAGCCAAAATAAATAACTGATGCATCCATACTGTAGCCGCCGTTTGCTGCGAAAATATCAACAAATCCGTCACCATTGATGTCTGCGACCTGAATATCGCCTGTCGAAACCTCATCGGAACTTGTCCAAGAAGGACTGGTTTCGAGAGCTGTTCCCTGATTGAAATAAATGTAATTGTGCCAATCATCATAAGGGGGGTAACTGTCTGAATGATAGCAACCAACAACTACGTCATTATAACCGTTATTATCCATATCGTAAACCTGCAGCGCACCAACTTGAACGCGCATACTGTTCTGCCAGTCCGGAGTGAGGTTGTAAGGAATGTCTCTGCCGGAAAAGCTATTCGTTTCATTAACTGTGCCGGATGAGTATTTGAAAATGACATGTCCGTCATCTGATACTTCATATTTCATGACTTTTTCAGAATCGTCAAGTGCAAATAACAAAGAACTCATAAAAATCCCCATCAACAAAACCAAGAAAAGTTTTTTCATGCGAACCTCCGTTTTTTACTTTTCGGTATAATTATATTTTGAATTGATTTTTTTTGATGTGAAATCCGTCAACACATTTTATCACAAATGACAGTAAAATTACGTAGCGTATCCGCTATGGTCGTTTCGAGGAGTTTTCCTGCATTACCGATTGCATTCTCATATGTTTCATCAAAAGGTATTGTACCGAGATAGCATTTTGGGAATACTTCTTTTGCATAAGGAATTGCCGGGTATGTCATATTTTCTATTAAACCAAGTATCGGAACACCCAACTCTTGAAGGAGATCAACGGACTTTCGAACAACCTTTGTAGTGATCTTTGAGGGTGTTGTGACAATACAAAATTCGATTTTCTTTATGAAACGAATTATATCGAGGGTAGTGTCATTGATTCCGGGAGGCATATCGATAATAAGATAATCGAGTTCATCCCATCTGATGATGGCGAACAGTTCAAGAATTGCATTTGTAATATCCTGCCCGCGAAGCGGTGTTGCCTGGTCCTGAGTAAAATTCGCAATTGTGATATAAGAAATACCATGAAGTTTCGGAGGTATGATACCTTCATCTTCCTCGGGAAAGTGAAAATCGTCCAAGCCAAGTATCGTGTGTGTCGAAGCTCCTGTGAAATCAAGGTCAAGTAATCCTACTTTTTGATTGGATTCTGCAAGAACAAGAGCGAGAAGCGATGCAATTGTGCTTTTGCCGATTCCACCTTTACCACCTGCTACTGCGATTACTTTGCCCACTTTTTCAAGGCGTTTTTCTACTACATTCAATCGAGGATCCATTATTTCTCCTTCAAAAAATTTTAAAGTTTAACCGCGAAAGTCACGAAAAACACAAAAAAAATCATGAAGAATATATTGTACTGAATATATCATTTTAATTCGTAAATGATGAGATTCCTGTTTGGGATTGAGTTAATCATTACTTTTTAAAGTTATGTTTTCGAAAATTTCGTGTATTTTGTGGTTCAAATTACTTCTCACCTTCTATTGAGTCTACCCAGATGCCCCGCCCTTTTACGATTTCAAAATCCGGGCTTTTACACACAGGACATTTGAGAAATACATGCGCAGTCTCAGGGATGAAATGTATTGATTCTGTTTCGTCATCATCCAGATTCTTCTTAACATCGCCGAAAAGCCATTCATGCCCGCAATTCATGCATTTGAATCCTGCCGGTTCGATCTCAAGTGTGCAGGTTACCTCGTCAAAAAGGTCGGGAGTACTTTTCAGAACCTGCTGCAATGCGGTATCAAAAATTTCCCTGGAAATGGTTTGCAGCTCACCGATTTTTACCACAATTTCTGTGATTTGCTTTAAATTTTCTTCTTTTGCAACTTTCTTTGCAGTGGTAATTACTGCATCAGCAAGTGCCCATTCATGCATAATTATACTCCATAAATTTCAAATTTATTTTTTTACCGTAGCGGTTCAACATGTCGAACCTAAAAAAGCCTTATGTTCATAAATGTCTTTGTAATATTCATCTAAATCCATATCGAAATTAATTGATGCTACATTATCTCTATCATATTCCCATTTTAATGGATTTGTAATAATATATTGCCTTATTCTATTCAGTTCTTTCTCATTTCTTACTATATGTTCATAAAAATTATTTTGCCATTTGAAATCCGGATAGTGATTTCTTTTGCACCATCTTGTGACAGATCCTTTGTATTGCCTGATAATGGATCCAATAGAGCCTGATATTTTTGAATCATTATTCTCCGGCTGAACATGTTCAGCCACTACATTCTTGTTTTCGTCGGATATTTGTATTAATCCATGAATATGATTTGGTATAATTATAAATACATCAACATCTGCGTGTTGAAAATGATTTGGAATTTTTTTCCAATACTTACACGCAATTGCACCAACAGATGATAGAATAATTTTAGCATTCTCTAAATGTCCAAAGAATGGTTTTCTAAGAAATGTACAAATAGTTATATAATAGGTTCCAGCCTGAGAATAGTCATATCCTTCAAGACGAAGGGATTTTCTTCTCCAATTAGAAATTTTAGTTTTCATCAACACAAAATTCTCTTAATTACATTACAAATCATAATACCTGGCAATTTCCCATGGATGGGGGATCTTTCTCATATCATCGAGGTCTTTTCTTTTGACTCTTATCCATTTATTCAGAAGATCTTCCGGGAAAACATTCTTGTAGGTAAGGTACTTGTTATCATGCTTTAAACTGTGCAGGGCGAATTCCAGTGTGTCAGGAAACGATGGGATTTTTTTCAATTCTTCTATTGAAAGATCATAGAGGTTTGCTTCAAGTGGTCCGAATCCTTTTTCAACAGGATCGATCTTTTTCTTCACGCCATCTATGCCGGCCATGATCAGCGCGGCAAAAGCAAGGTAGGGATTGCATGTCGCATCTGTGGGACGGAACTCGAACCTGCGTTCTTCAGGATCTTTAATATATGCTGGAATTCTTATTGCTGCAGAGCGGTTACCTTCTGCAAAAACTGCTTTTGAGGGAGCTTCAAGTCCCGCGATCAATCTGCGGTAGGAATTTGAGGTTGGATTGGAGAGAGCTGAGAGGGATGCGGAATGAAAAAGAATTCCCCCGATGAAATACAGTGCGGTTTTGCTTAATTTATATAAACCTTTCGGATCATTGAAGATATTTTTCCCATTTTTTTTCAGGTACATGTGGATATGCATGCCGTTGCCTGCTTCTCCGGGAATAACTTTCGGCAGGAAGGAAATTACTTTGCCATGTTTCTTTGCGATCCTGTGGCTGATATTCTTCGCCAATACTGTTGCATCGGTCGCCTTCTCCACGGGTCCAAATTTGAACTCGATCTCTGCCTGGGATGTACCGACTTCATGATGATGGTATTTCACGCCGATTCCAAGCTTTTGTAATGCAAGCACGATTTCATTGCGGATCATAAAATAGTGGTCGTTCGGCTCCGAGCGATGATAACCCCGATTTGGCGCAAGCCGGTATATTTCCTCTCCCGAAGGAGGACTTGCCATCTCGCTGCTTTCCAATCTATATGATACTTCACGAGTACTCATAATGCTGAAAAGTTCATCGATAATATTAAATTCCAACTCGATGAGCACCTGTACCTCGTCCGCTATTCCTTCATCTTTAAGAGCTGTGAGCGCTTTTTGGACAATATGCCTGAGATCCTGAGAAAAACTCTTGCCTGTGTGTGCATCATACACATCACAGAAAAAATACAATATTTTTGATTCAGGTTCCACAGGATCGATAAATGCGCAGTTCAGATCGGGCTTGAATATCATATCTGAGCTTTCAACATTTGCAAATCCAAAGTTTGATGCATCAAATCCGATACCTTGCTTTATCAGTTTTTCAGAGAAATTTTCCGCAGGAATGGTTACATTTCTGAGCCGTCCTTCGATATCCGGCACATAAAAAGATACAAAATTCAATGTATTATTTTTTATGAAATCCTTCACTTCAACGCAATTTTTAAATGAAAGCATAAAGCCTCCGCATGTTATATATTGGGAAAGCAAAAATTTGCTTTTAGGATTATCTGTCAAATAAAAGGTTGTCTTTTTCTTTAAATATCAGATGTTGGCGTAAAATGATAATAAATCTTTTAAGATATCAGTTATTTCACCATCCCGGACTATAGCTACTTGGATAAATTAGAAATTTTTCTTTTCTTCTGTGCCCTTGTGTTCTATAATATTTAATTCCCCAAAAACCACGTCTGCGCGGACTGATATGTATCTCTCTCCTTTTACATAACCCGGAGATACATACGAGTTATTCCCAATTGCAGCGACATTTCCATCCGGGAGATGCGCACCGGAAAATACTGATGATACCTTCACAATGACCGGTTTAGTCGGATCGATCACGACATCACCTTTCCCGAACACAACATTGATTTCATAATCTAAGAATTCATCATCAAGCTCTACCTCAGAAAGGTCAATGGAGCCCCTTCCGAAAATTATGTTATATTCCTCATTTTTGTTAGAACTTTTTATGTCACTCGAAGAGAATACCACAGTATTTTTGGACGTTTTGATGCCAAACGAACCAAAGAGTATTTTAAGTCCGAGGTAGATAAAGATCAATGCGATAATTATTGAGAATACCGGAATTTTGATGTTGAAAACAGCATTGAGGATAATGCTCAAACCTATAAGGATGACCACTGCTCCCCAGAAAAAACTGCTAAATAAAAAACCCATTTTCACTTGTCCTCCGTATTAATTAATTAACATATTATTCGGAAATATCATCAGCAACAGAGTTTCCTGTCTGCCCTGCCCTGATAGCTTTACCGGGTTCGTCTTCATAAGCATAATCATATACAGTAAAGCTTTTGCAAAAAATAGGTACGCTCAATCTGACCCAGCCATAATGAATTTCCTCAGCAATTTTGAATTTCACACCCATGAATTTCTGACCTGCATTCGCCCACATTCCATCTGCATGAGTATCGTAATAAGAGAAAATGCCAAGCACTTTATTGGCATTGAAATTTTGATCGGCAGAGATAAGTTCATTAAAATTCAGCGCCCCAACATATGCATTTTCTGCAGTAGCTCTCATTACTGAAAGCCCACTGTTCGTAGCCTGTTGAAGTACAGAATTATATGAATAGTAATAAGAATCAAAATAGTAGTAGGTTCCTGATGAGAATGCTTGAAATATTTTAAATTCCGGGGTACCGTCATTGTTTAAATCCAGTAAGAAATCGCGGGTTGCTTGATTTTCTGCCTGATTGATCATCATGTCGGGATCGATATTTGTATATTGGATCTCTGCATGAGCTTTGCTTCCGAGAGAAAGTGTCATTCCGGCAGCAACTGAGTACATGATAAGCTTTTTGTTCAAAGATTCTCTTTTTAAAGAAGGGGATTCGTCAGATATTTTCATGATCTTTCCTTTCAGATAAATAAAGATATCTTACATTGATGAGAAAAAAACAGTATTTTTGCTTTTTTGATGTCAATATTTTTTTAATAGGGCGAATTTTCACTTCAATAATATTAATCTCCTGGTTGCTGCATTTGTTCCATTTATTTTGACTGAATATAAATATATTCCATTAGACATAGACTTGCCCGTTTCGGTTTTGCCGTCCCAATTTATCGAGACAGATTCTTCTAATGTGTGAGAAATCGTATCAAATGATCTTAAAAGTTCACCTTTGAGGTTATAGATAGAAATATTGATATTGCCAGTCTGTTCGGATACAAAAGATATAGTTGTTGTATGCGAGAAGGGATTCGGCTCAGCAATAATATCATGTGCAAGTGGAGGTAAAATATTTTGCCCGGGATCATTCAAATCCGGTATGGTTATCTGTGCACATCTGTTATAATGATGGATAGTGCCGCCATAATCTATGCTTTCCAGCCAGTAATAATATGTCAGACCGATCACAAGCTCAGCATTCTCATCTTCAAATGTATAGGATTGTGCCTGGGTGGTTGTCCCTTGACCTTCAATGAAGTCTGAAATTTTCAGTGCAGTATTAAAATTGTTTTCTGTATTCCTATAGATATTCCAGCCCATATTATCTGTTTCAGACTGGGTTGTCCAGCAAAGTGTAGGCTTGTTATTATCGAATTGTGCGGTAAATGCAGAGAGCTCGACAGAAAGAGTGCCTTCTGTCTGTCCGGCACGTATGCCACGTCCTGCAACATCTTCGTAGGCATAATCATACACAGTAAAGCTTTGGCAATTTGCAGCAACACTGAGCCGCACCCAGCCATAATGGGCGCTTCCAGCAATGTTGAATTTCACACCCATGAATTTTTGACCCTGACCAGGCCATAGTCCATAGGCGTGAGTTTGATAAAGCGTTTGTGCACCCAGGGTCCGATTTGATGCAAAATTCTGTGCTGCAGAGATCAGGGCGCTTGGGTTAAGGGCTGCAACGCATGCGCCTAAATATGCTGTATTACCTTTCATCACTGCAAGTCCATTATTAACCTTACTCTGATTTACATTGTTGTTGGAACTGAAAGTTGTAGATGTAAATGTATTAGTATACGGAAAAGTATTCGTAAATGTATTCATATTTATATTCGTATTTATATTCGTATTTATATTCGTAAAAGTATTCGT
>CAYUTH010000010.1:14953-28457 GCA_964447485.1 uncultured Candidatus Cloacimonadota bacterium
TATTCATATTTATATTCGTATTTATATTCGTATTTATATTCGTAAAAGTATTCGTAAAAGTATTCGTAGAAGTCCCAGAAGTAGTAGGGGTCGTTGTCGTGTAGGTTGTCTTAGAAGTTGTCGTAGAATATGTCGTAGAATATGTCGTAGAATATGTCGTAGAAGTTGTCGTAGAAATTGTCTGAGATGTCCATTGAGAGGTTATGATACTTGTATTATACGATTGAAAAATTTTGAATTCAGGTGTTCCAATGTTATCAATATTCAAAGGGTAATTATTTGTACTTCCAATATCTGCTTGATTAATCGTGACATCGTCTATGTTTGTATATTGTATCTCTCCATGTGCTTTTGCTCCAAACGAAATCGTCACACCAGCTGCAAGTGAGTACATCAGGAGTTTCTTTTTGAGTTGTGATTCTTTTGTTGAAGAATATTCTACTTTATTTTTCATTTTACCACACTTTCTGATCTAGATTATCTATTCTCAAATGTTCCTCAATATTGTGGATTTTTGTTGTTGATATAAAAATTGTGTCAAATTTCTCAATCACAAAATAAATTTATCTCGCTCTCTGGCGATACAGAGAATGATCAACAACCTGCATCATATTTTTTTCTTTTAGATTGAATCCGAGAAATTCATTAATTTGTTTTGCTGTTTCGCGAGCATGAAATATGGCGTCCGTATGTGTCATGTATAAAGTCGAAATGTTATGTTGTGTTTCGAGCCATTTCTTCGTATCCTCGATTTGTTTTCTAAAAATATTTGATAAAACCGTGTTGAGTGATTGAGTTTTTTGCCCCATATTCTCCAGCATTTTTTGCTGCGAGTTCATAATTTCTTCCATAACTCTTTCAATAAAGATGACCTTATATTCAAATTCACCGGGCAGGTATCTTAGAAGTTGTGCAATGATCTTTACCGCTTTACCATCTGCGTTCTTAAGCCATGAAGAATCTCTTTGTAAAGCTTTCACTTTTTCATATTCAAAATATCCTTTCGGATTGCTCTCGTCAGCTTGCCGCACATTATCTGTGAGGATTTCCATGCCGCCTTTTTGCAGCATTTGCATTATGAGTGAAGTTCCGCTTCTGGGCAGCCCGGAAACAACAGTGATCATTTTTTTCTCTTTCTGTGTTTTTTTTCTTCGGATTTTATTTTCTCAACAATAAAACGTTCATGTTCTTCAGCTTTCTCTGGTTTATTGAGGTGCTTCTTATACAGATCGACGAGCCATAGATGCGCTTTTTTTATCCCGGGCGATTGCGCAACGCATACTTCAAATGCTTCGGCAGCACGGTCATAATAACCGAGGTGTACCAATGTTTCACCAAGATAGTAATGCGCAGAAGGAAAGAAATATGTGAGTCCAACAGCAGTGAGGATTTCATCAGCAGCTTCAAGATATTTATCCTGCCTGAGATATGCCAATCCTATGCCATAATGTGATAAAGAATTATCCCGATCAATTGAAATTGCTTTTATGAATGCCTGCTCTGCGTCCTTCCATCGTTCCATCCGAAGATATGTCTGACCTAAATGTTGATAGAGTCCGGGAAGTCTGGAGTTTGCTTGTTCTGCATTTTTCAGAGATTCAATTGCCCTCTCCATGTTGCCTTCTGCGAGGAACAATCTTCCATACAAGAGATCTATTGAGGGGGTTCGTTTTTTTGCTTTTTTCACTGTCTCATCGACGATTTTTTTTGCATCGGCTGTCCGGTTCAGTTCGACATAGCATTGTGCAAGGCGAAGCGCATATCGTTGTTCTTCGGGGAAGTTCTCGTACAACTCTTCCAGAATAGGAAGCGCATCCTTCATTTTTCGTGAATGCATGAATACACGTGCTAAATAAAATTTTGATTCATTCACGGTTCTGTCGATTGCTTTCTGTGCATTTTCATCAGGCGGTTCGATGTAGCCGAGTGCAATGAGTTGATCGAGTGCATCCTGCTCTGCCCATGGGTCCTGGCGCTTATCGGAAGGGTGCATGCCGCATTCTCCCGCAACCTCTTCCCAGCTTTTTATCGTATCGAGTTTTATGGGCTCATCAAATGCTTGTATGAGAGGTTTTCCGTCCATATCGCGTGCTACAGGGAGCCCGAATAGAGTGAGTATCGTCGGAGTGATATCCAATAATGTCGAACCGAATATAAGCTCATCTCTCTGAATATGCGGACCATTCATACAGATGATCCCGTAAGGACGGTGCTGAACTGCAGGTCCGGCAGGTTCTTTTGGTATTCCTCGTGGACGCAGGTGGTCGGAATGGAATCCATGATCGGAGATAAGTATGATCGTGGTGTCGGGTCCGGCAAGTTCTATCAAACGCTCCAGCATCATGTCGTGGAACATATAACCGGCGTTCGTCACGCCTTTGTAGCGTTCGAACATTTTCTTGTGAATTCCTTTCATGCGGGGAGGATGAAAATTCATGAATCCGTGCGAGAAGTGATCGATCGCATCGTAGTACACTGCCATGAAATCCCACTCTTCATTTTCCATTATCCACGTAGCAGCAGCATGAACTGTTGCCGCTTCTGCAATGATCTTTGCCACTGAATTCAAGCGCCTATCCTTGTCCTGGTCGACGCTTGCAGCATCCGGCACAAACGGCAATAAGTGCGCATAGGTCAGATCGCCGGGATGCACGCGCAAACTCATGAGCATCTTTTCTATCCGTTTTGGATGAATACTATCCTGAGCGAATTTTCTGGGTGCATGAAGGGGGATCTTATCCAGCTTATGATAAAAATTTGAAACATATACTCCGTTCACCGGCTCTGCAGGATGGCTGGGCCACCAACCCACTACATTTGTTTTATAACCTTCCTGCATAAGGATGTTCCAGATGGCTTTCACTTTTCGGGATGTAGAAAGAACCGGTCGGATCTGCTTCCCTTCCGGATCAGGCTGAGTAAATCCAAGAATGCCATGCTTGTCTGCGGTTTTTCCTGTAGCAATCGATGTCCAGAGCATTGGAGAAAGTGGGGGATCGAGTGTGGCAAGATTTCCCATCACGCCGGTATTTATTAATTTTTCGAGCGCAGGCATCTTACCTGAATCAATAAGCGGATGTATCACTTTCCAGTCTGCGGCATCCCAACCGATAAGCAGAACTTTTTTTGCAAGCTTCTTACTCATCGTTATCCTTAGCCTTTTTCTTCTCATCCACCTTTTTCTCAACAATTACATTTTCATTTGGATTTTTGTAATTCATTTCCCGCTGTTTCTTTCTCCATGCCTGGATGCCAACTGCGCCTAGAGCAAGCAAGCCGAGAGAACCTTCGGCCGGAACCTCAAATTCTTTTCCTTCTTTAGTAAGGATTTTTAACTCATTGCGCTCATTTGATTTGGAATTTTTTTTCATAAATAGCTCGTGTTCTTTAGGTTAAAATAAATTTACGGTTCGATGACAATGACCGGAACATACATTTCATCCTCACTCACTCCACCGTGATGGCCGGTATAATAATGAGGACTTTCACCTAATACTTTATCTTTTATCACGTAGTTTTCTTTTGGAATGAGAACATAATCACCGATCCTGTCCCACAATTTCGGGTTTGGTACATCCAGTCCGAAGAAGTGCCTTTCGACAAGTTCGGCGCTTTTGAACATAGAGCACACATCAGCAAGATGCTCATGCACATAGTTTTCGAAAATATCTGTCATGCCTTGTTTAACATAACAGTACGCAGCTCTCGGATCACCGGAAAGAGGCATCACAAGAGTATCTCTGAGTTTCGGATGTAGATCAAGATCAATAAATGCTTCTTTTGGGCTGTCGATAAGCCCGTGATCTGCCGTGACAATGACCACAGTGTCGGTATTGTTAATGGAATACACAAAGTTTTCCAGTGCCCGGGAAAGTTCCTGATAATGGTTCTTACAATTCAAGGAATGGATGCCGTTCTTATGTGCGAGGGTGTCAAAAGTGGGCCAATAGGCGTATATGAATTTTTCTTCCGGAATGTCCTGCACAAGAGTTCTGAGATTCATGACAAAGTTTTCAATGTTTTCCTTTTTATAGGCAACAGATGTGGAACCCTTACTGTAAAATTTCGTATAATCGGAATTAATTATATAGTCATTTGAGAGTGTGAAGGATTTGCGGTTGAATTTCTCGAAAATAGTACTCTGCCTGAAGATATCTTTTGCAAATATATCGCTCTTGCTGAAAATTTCTCCACCGTATCTTGGTTTGAAAGGGAGTATTGCCGAGATTGTTCCGAGCTCTTTAAGATAGACAAACCAGCCGGTGACTGCGTGTTGTGCGGGAGACATGCCGGTCAGGAATGAGGTGATCGCAGTCGCAGTTGTTGAGGGAAAAACTGAAGTGCAGCTCCCGACAATATTTCTTTTGATAAAAGAGCTGCCCTGATCCTTAATGAAATTATACCCAAGTCCATCGAGGACAATAAATACGACATTTTTCTTTTTTGATATAAAGTCACTCTCAAGGAAAGAAAGCGGTTTGTGAGTCGCGGGGCTGTTGCCTAATGCAGTTGTAATACTGCTTACGAGATTGATAATACTGCCATTTTCATAGTTTGGTTGGATCATTAAAACCTTTCTGCGAGAATTCTCATTAGGACGAAATCTGCTTATAATTCATTTATCTGGTGAGCCATTTTTTCTATCGTTTCGTTAAGAATCTCAGATCTGCTCTCGTTCACTCCCTGTGATTTTGTTGCAGCTTTTTCAATAAAATTCATTTTTTCGAGGATCATTTCATGTCCAAAATGATCTTTTGCAGTCGCATGATCGGACAGTGCTGTGGGAAAGTTATTTCTCAAGGTTTCCTGCGCCTTTTCCTTTTGTCCGGCCATGATGAAAAGAGCAATCTTTTTCTTAAGCAATTCGTTTATATGTTCCTGGATAAATTTTCTCATCTGTTTTTGAATTTTTCCCATATAAATTGAAGCGCCTAATATGACAGTATCATAGTCAGATATGCCTGGATTTTTAACCTTTTTCAAATTTATGATATCCGTTTCTGCTTTGAGTTTTTCTTTAAGCAACAATGCTGCTTTTTCTGTACTACCGTGTTTTGTTGTGAAAAGGATACAATTTTTCATGAATACCTCGTCTTATAATTTTCCGACTGATGCTAAGTACACGACCATTTCGTCTTCGCCGTCAACTTTGAGCAGTTCATTGGATTTTTCCTGAGCGTATGCAGCGATTCCGCATGCGCCAAAACTCAGAGCTTCTGCAGCGAGATAGAGATTTTGGCATACATGCCCGGCATCGAGGAGGATCAGCTTGGCTGCCATATAAGCATAGCGCCACTCGCAGCGATAGGGAATAGCTGTCCAGAAAAAAACGACCGAACTATCACCTACAAATTCCTGCTCAAGACAGGCATCGACTGTTTTCTGGGGAAGATCTTCAACAGAATGGAGGAATTCGAGCTTGTGATCGAGTGCGCAATAGCGATAAATACCTTGTTTCAGTCCTTCTACATGAAGGACAGCGAGATAGGTTTCAAGTGGATGACGGGCACCTGCAGAAGGAACCGTTCGGAAATTCACCTTGTTTTCTTTTCTATCAAATACTTTTTTTACTCCCTGTGTGCACCAGAGTAAAAATGATAAGTGCTCCAGATCAATGGCTTCAGCAGTGTATTTTCTTCGTGACCGCCGTTGGTTAATTATTTCAAAAAGGTCTTTTCCCGGATTTATGATATCCTCAGGCACGGGTAATGTAATGAGATTTTCCGTATTGGTGATTGGCTTCTCCAAGGGAGGTTGAGGGAGTTTCTTTTGCTGATCTGTTTGTATATTTTGCATCGAAGCAAGATCGCAATTAAGGAAAAATCTCTGTTCTTCATAGCTATTCATTATATGCTCCTATAGCTTTGGCAGAGAGGTTTTTGAAGGTAGTTTGCTGTGTCAAGTTTCTTGGATGGAGCGGGATCATTGGCATGCAAATGAGAGTTAAATTTTGATAGAACACAGAAGAATAGGGATTTTCAGTCAGAATTAATAATATTTTTTTTCTCTGTGATCTCTGTGGTTTAATATTCTGTTTAAAAGTATCTTAATTAAACCTTTTTCAGATTGATCACAAAAGTCACGCCCGGTTTATCATTATCTCCCACATATATTGATCCGCCGTATCTGTTGATGTTCTGCCTGACCAGGAAGAGTCCCATACCGGTATGTCCCGCATCTCCGGAGATGAAGTCCTTTTCAAAGATACGCTCATGAATTTCTGCAGGAATTTGCGTGCCGTCATTATAGATCTTGATCTCAGTAAAATCAGAAAATTCCTCAAAAGTAATGGTGATATTCTTCGCATTTCCATGCACATGTGCATTTTCAAAGATATTATGAATAACAGATTTTAAGGCTTCATCTGCGCGAACTTTGCAATTACCCTGAAGCTGAATATTCATGCTGGTAAATTCGGGAGTAATTTTTTCAATAACCTGTTTCAGGTCAATTGACTTGAGTATATTGCCATTTTCTGAGTTGAACTCAAAATCTCTTAATGTGTTGATAAGTTCAAGTCCTTTATCACATTTAATATCAGCCTCTTTAAGCATATTTTCATCTTTCTCATTATCATACAGTTGGAGCGCAGTTTTTATCACAATGAAGTCATTTGCAAGATCGTGACGGAGCATCGAATTGATAAGAGCAAGCTGCTTACGGATTTGTTCAGTGTTTTCTTTTGAAATAGCAAGATCCTTGTTGGTCACCTTCAGTTTCTTATTGGTTCGTAGGCGCAATACAAAGAAGACGACAACGACAGCAAGAATAAGGATAGAGCCAATTAAAAGCAAGATAAGGCGAAAAATTTCAAGACTGGAAATTTCCAGGTCCTTCTTTAATAATTCATTTTCGCGGTCCTTTTGACCGGTTTCATATTTTATGCGTATTTCGTTTAGCTTTTCGGTATTGCTTCGTGCATTCAGCGTATCTTTGATCTCGCCAAATTTTTGAAGGTAGGTATATGCCTGCTCATAGTTATTCGTACTTGCATAAATTGCAGCCATATTATCTGTAATATCTTTCAAAATATCATAATAATCATTTTCGAGGGCAATATTATAAGCTTCCTTTAACATGTCTAAAGCAACAGAGTAAATCTCCATTCTTGAATAGATAATACCGATGTTGTTGAGAGTATATGCAATATTCCAGTTATCCTTCAGGAATTTATTTTTCTCGTAAGATTCGAGATAGAGTACGAGAGCTTTTGGTAATTCATCCATTAGTTCATATAGACTGGCGAGATTGTTCAATGAGTTCACTGTTTCATAATCATTACCCAGATCTCTTCTTATCTGCAGCGCTTCTTCGAATAGCGTGATGGCATCTTGATAAGATTTTTCATTTTGAGCGATCAGGGCGAGATTATTGAGTATTCGTGCAATGTTCACTTTGCTTCCAATGTTGCGGTATATCTCAAGCGCCTTCACAAGATTCTCTTGTGCAAGTTCGATATCTCCTATCATGTAGTGAATATTTGCCATATTATTGTATGTCGAGGCTGTCACTAAATCATAATCAGATTCTAATGAATATTTCAAAGCTTCCAGATAATATTCAAGGGCGATATCAAATTCACCATTTCGAGCATACACAAGACCGAGATTATTAAGGGCGTGGGTGAGGGCTTGTTTACTTTTACTCTTTCTGCCGAGTTCCACAGCCCGGCTAAAATATTCTTTAGCGGTATCAAAATCACCTTGATCATAATAAATAAGTCCTATGCCGCTAAGAACGGTTGAGGTGCCATATGGATCATCTTGTTTCTTTTTTATGCCAAGAGATTTTTCATAATAGTACAGTGATTTATCGAGGTCATCTTTATTGCGATTGAGTAATCCAAGATTTGTATATGCTTTTGCAGTGAGTGAATCTTGATTTGTTTCGATGAAATAATTCTGAGCTTCAGTTAAGTATTTTTCTGCATACTCGAAATTTGCTAATCTCAGGTAAAGACCACCTCTTACCAAATTTGCTTTGGCTTCAAGTCCCTTCATGCCAACTGATTGTGCTAACTGGTAAGCCTGGTCGGCATAATATATCCCATCTTCAGGATTTCTACTGTTATATACATCTGCAAGGGTAATAAGAAGTTCGATCTTCTGTTGTCCCGTACTTTTTTCAATCTCTGCTTTAAGACTATCGATCAATTCGGAGCCCATAAGAAGTACAGGGATGAGGAGCAAAAAAATGATGAGACATAATTTTTTCATAGAAAAAGCCGCTTTTTATTAATTGATATGCAAATTTTTGGAGTGGATAGCTGTGTCAATCTTTTAGCAATCAGACATAAAAAAAGAACCGGGCATATACCCGGCTCATTATAAATTGTTCTCTTATTAATTTTAGAAGTCATCGAGGAAGGGATTATCGAATGCGTCCCGTTTAGGCACCGTCTTTTCTTTTTTTTCTTCCCCTGTCTTTTCTTGTGTTTCTTCAACTTCCTCTTTCTCAATTTCAGGCTCTTTTCCAATTTCTTGTTCGGGATTAGGCTCTTCGTTTATATCTTCTGCGGTCACTACTTCGGGTTCATCTATTTTCTCTTCCCCTTGAGCAGGTGGCGGTGTTTCTTCTTCAATTTCTGGTTCAGGTTCGGGTTTTTTCTCTTCTTCTTTTTCTGCTTTTTTCTCTTTAAAAGGTCTTTCCTGTTTAACCGGTTTTTCTTTTTTAACAGGTTTTTCTTCGATCTCTACTTCCTCAGTTTTTGGCTCAGTATCTGTAATTTTATGTTCGAGATCTTTGATGTTTTCTGTGAGTGAGTGGAGTGATTCTTCAACTGAGGTTTCCGGCACGAGTGTGTTGAGTATATTTTTGTCGATCACAAATTCTTTCTTTATGATCCTTCGGCTTTTTTCGCTGGGTTTATATTTTAATCTCACAGTGTGTTCGGAGATTGCATAACCACCTGTAGCTTCGTCAATTATGCCGCAGACAGCACCGCTTTTTTGTTCCGGTGCAAGATAGCTGATCTCAGCAAGCGGGAGGAGGTTATTCGAGATACGTGCATCAACTTCTTCCTCAAATTCAAATTCAACAGAAATATTAAACGCAGCCTGGTTCCCGATATTTCCTATGATCGCATAGAGTCTCTCGTCTTTTAACTGGAGGTAATAAACAAGTTCTGCCGAAGGTTCCATATAGCGTGTCTGCTTGGTGAACTGACGCTGAAATATTTTCTCATTTTTTGAGGATTCGGAAAAGATTTCCCGCACTTCTTTCATGATGCCAAAAACAAGGAAAATGACCACTACCAATAAAAGCGGTGTGATAAGTCCGCTAAAGTACATGCCGAAAGCACCCCAATCTGCCTTATCATCAGAGAAAGTGCCGTCGCCGAAAGTTATAAAATAGAGCAAAAGAGCGAATACCACCAGCGCAACAGCAATGATCAAAACTATCTTTTCATTTTTTTTCATATAATTATCCTCGAATCATTCGAAATTTCTATATAACTCAATGTGAATGAGCTTTTTGCGTGTCAATTTTTTTATATGTAAAATACATGAATAATAAATTATATGTTTCAAAGAAAATGTTGCACAGGTACTTCTATGTAAGACGATTCCTCAAATCCCTTCAATCAGATTTACTATTTTCTTAAATGAATTTGCCACATGGACTTCATCAGGTATTGATGCATATGCTAATGCAGACAACTCCATTTTATATGTTGATTTTATTTGCTTCCAGACATTATCAAAATCATTGATCAAAGGCGATTCTGCGATTGTTTTTTCTCTCCATCCAATCGGCTCACCAAAGATTTTTTTGTCATGAGTTACTATTTCATCTAATTTCATATTGAACTCATCCGACTTGACAAATGAAACACAAGTTGTGTCATTCATCAGGTAATGCAAATCATAAAAATGTCTTATTTTCTTTTTCATGCTTTCTATAGGGTGTGTGTCGAATGAAAACCGTATCAGTGATACTAATTTCTCTAATAAAGTTTGTTCCTTATTGAGAACATTGATTTGGAAAGGTTGTAAGTTGTATTGCTGAACGAGTTTTGTATTCCCTGTCTGAGCGAGAAAATCATGCACCATGCTTTTGATAGAACGAACCTGATAGGGGAAAGGATTGGCAAAGGAATTGACTTCGACGATAAGTTTGTTGTCCTTATTCTTTTTATCTATACTTTCGTATTCATGAACCGACTTGCGAAATCTCGACCCTTTACTCGTAACACCATCAATTTTTATCTCTGTTAGTTCTCTCGTCATTTCTTTTTCTATTGTTCGAATTATTTTTTTTACTTCAGTGCCTGATTTGCCGGCTTCGTGTATAATGGCAATATCCACATCTTCCGAGAATCGATTAATTAACCCAAAACATTTTGAGAGTGAAGTACCTCCCTTAAAAACGGAGTTTTTGGCGTACGTGCTTTTTGATAGACGATTTAACAATAGAGTTATCCAGTAATCCTTTTCCACAAATACTTCGTTGATTTCGAGGTGTTGTGCAGCAGCTCTTATTGTTTTGCGGAAAAGTGTATTATCTTTATGTAGATTCATTCTTTTATATTCCAATTTTGAGCTGATGAAATATCCTTTAATATGTCCGGAATCTTATAGGTTGTAATAGGATTTAATGATCTTCGAAGCTGTTTGGTTACTTCTGCCATGCCTGATTTTTCAAGAAGTGCACCTGTCAATGCCCTGGTGGATGGGGGATATTTTAATGAGAGTCTGATGAGGGTGTTTATTTCATTTTGGTTCAATTTAGAAATGATAACGAGCAATCGCTTTCCTGCATCGCCATTAGATGTGCCTGGTATTTTTTTTATATACCTGATCGAATCGAGTATCTGCAGTAATGGAATATTATCTTTCGTTATCGTGTTTTTTTGCTTTATAAATGAGATGGTATAGAGACCGCGTTTAAATGAAGGGCGCATCTCGTTTTTGCCAATTTGAATCATGTTGCTGACCTGTGTTGTTAATCCCAATGTGTTGTAAATGCTATAACCCGTAAGATAACCGATAATTTTGCCATTATTCTCAAGTATATCTTTGACGATTTGGTTGAGGCTTGGCTGCAGATTTCCAAAAGATGTCGTCTCGGGTTTATAGAATTTTCCTTTTGCTAACTTTATAATTTTACCTGAAGCAGCCATTCTGTTGAGCGCTTTTATAATGGCTTCTTTTTTATTCACCTTCGACATAAAATCGGTATAGGTGAAAACATAACCTCTGGGAAGTCTGTCGATCTGAGCAGCTATATAATTGGATATATTCATGAATGCAATGTTGGATAATAGGAAGCAATATTGTCCAGTTTATCAGCAAAAAAACTGGACAGATGGAATTACGAAAGGTCTTTTTTTATTGTTCTTTTATTATGCTGGTAGCCTAAAGGAATTTAATTGCATTTATAATTTTATGCTTACTCATTTAAGCCCCTTTTAGCATGAGGGTGAAACCGAGAAAGGACCAACACATACTACTTCATGCTCCTTGTTTTGATTATCAATGACCCTTGCTTTTGTTGAAATTATATGTGCGATAATTTCGTCTTCATTAATGACTATCAAATCTAATTCTTCAATATAACCACTACTTTCCCTGAGTTGGTGTAGTATCAGATGTTCATCGCATCCTGGTTTAAACAGATTCCAAAATGCTTCTCGTGTGATGTTTTCTGTAATGAGAAAATCTTTTTTGTTTGCTCTTTGAATAAGTATTTTCATAATTGTAGTAGTGTCCTTTTTTTTACAATATTATCTGTTATGCGGGATGTCTTTCAGTATTAAGCATAACGGTTGGTGTAAGTTTTGTGGCGGATTCACGGAGTGATTTTCTGTTCGGCAGCACTGGAAAATCGATGCGGGAATCTGCACCCCGCACACCACCGAACCAGCTATAAAATTTACACTTTGTTAGCGTTCGGTATTAATTCACAAATAGTTTTCAATTGTTAGACTATCTATAAGGTTAAGTCATATTTCAATTTACTATTGATTAGAATTTTTTATCAATTGATAATAAAATCTACTACAGTCATTAAAATCTTCAATATTAAGACGTTCATTTATTCCATGAATTCTTTTAAGGTCTTCATCCGTAACAGTCTGAGGTGAAAACCTATATACATCATCGGAAATCACCGCATAATGTCTTGAATCTGTTGCCCCATTAACTAAAGAAGATGAAATAAGAACATCCGGATATATCTGCTTTATTGTCTCATTTATGGTTTTAAACCCGTTGCTTTCTGTTGAAGAGACAGGAGAAGGATTGCTTTTAGAATCACCTGTTGATATTATAATACGTTCATCATCAATCACATTTTTGATATGTGATAATATATCCTCAACTGTTTCTCCAGGTAAAATCCTAAAATTCAATGTTGCTGAAGCACTTGTAGGCAAAATATTATCTTTTATCCCGCTATTAAATATTGTTGGAGCTGTAGTTGTTCGAACCAAAGAATTGGAGGCTGGCGCAGATTCATAAATATTCAGTATAACACCCTCGAAAAGCCATTTGTTTGCAAAGACTAATTTCTGAGTGAAAGGCATTTCAGGGCCTATATATTCAATAAATTTTTCAATCGGTTCACAGATTCTTGATTGAGGCTGATTTTCTCTCAATTTAACAATTGCCCTTGCAAGTATATCAATTGTGGTTTCTTTTTGAGGCATTGAAGCATGACCTCCATCATATTCTAATGATAACTTAATAGTTAAATAACCTTTTTCACTTAAACCAATTAGTGCAACATCTTTTTCTATGCCGGGAACCATTTTGCGTGTAATAGCCGAACCTTCATCTAATACATATTCTGCTCTAACATTGTTTTGTTTTAATTGGTCAACAATCTTTTTTGCGCCATTAAGGCCACCTATTTCCTCATCGTGCCCAAAGGCAACATAAATTGTTCTTTCAGGTATAAATCCTTCCTTTAGTAGCATTTCTATTGTTTCCATTATTCCAATTACCGACAGTTTATCATCCATTGTACCTCTGCCCCAAATAAAACTGTCATCAATTTTACCCTCAAAAGGTTTTTCTATCCATTGGTTCAAAGTAGATTTTTCGACAGGTGCAACATCGTAATGAGCAGTAAGTATAATCGGTTTTTTGTCAGGATTTTTACCATTCCATTTATATAATAAGCTATAGCTATTAATCACGCGTCTCTCAAGAGTGGCATTTATTTGAGGATAAGTTTGTATTAGAAAATCGCAAAATTTTAAAAATGGAATAGAATCAAACTGACTACTATTTTCATAAGAGACTGTTTCAAATTGAATCGATTGTGATAAATGCATAATGGCATTATGGGATATTTCAATCTTTGGAATTGGTGTAATTTGTAACTGTTTCGATTTAAACCTGATTGTATTAAATAATAGTACAAAAATTTCAACTGATAATAATCCGGTTATCAATAATAATATCCGTTTGATATTCCTTTTAATACTGCGTTTTTTCATGACTATTAGGGAGTGTTCAGATAACTGTGGCTAATAGATACTATTTTCATGGTAACATTT
>CAYUTH010000011.1:0-23144 GCA_964447485.1 uncultured Candidatus Cloacimonadota bacterium
GATAAGGATTTTGCAGACCCCTGCCTTACCACTTGGCTATGTCGCCAGAAAAAATGGAGCGGGAAACGGGATTCGAACCCGCGACATCTACCTTGGCAAGGTAGAGCTCTACCACTGAGCTATTCCCGCAGTAGGAAGTAAAAAATTTTAGTCCTGCTTCCCATGTCAAGAATTTTGCACGTCTATATTTTGTTTAGAAAAAACAAATAATAAATCAGCGATCAAGTTTTCTTCGTTTTTCTTGAAGCGCTCTCCTCCACACATCAAAGGTTAACCACCAAAGAACACTTTTTGAGTTGCTGCGTTGACCTGAATAATAACCATTAACCAGATTTTTAATTTTCTGATAATCATAATAGGCATATTCTCTGACTCCTCTGCTCTTAAGGGTGTCCAAAACAAAGTCCTTATTATTCGTAAGAAATACCTGTGCATAATCAGGTGTTTGAACTTTCTGGAAACGCTCGAACAGTTTTCCCAAAACAAAAGTCAGATAGTTATTCTGGGTGAATGGAATAATACTCATGTCTTTTACGATCGGAATTTGTCGTAATACAGGATTCCCGTTTTGTAAAACATGCTTATATATCCTGTTGTACCCCCTGTAACTTACCGGAAGAGAGAGTATTCGTCTCAGAACTGTCGGTTGGAATATCGGCATATAGTTAAAAACCATATTATCCTGTCGTGACTGTGTAAGGGATCCCGCATTTGAGGAAAGATAGCGGATCGTGAAAATATCTACCCAATTTCCACTTCCAATATCAGATATACTCGGCATATTATCAAAGACTTCATTTATTTCGCATACCCCTCCCTGTTTCATCAAGCAAGCCGTCTCTTTGTTGAATATCATCGGTTTATTCAAAGAGACATATTGTAACACCCCCTCGGCATCTCTCCTCAGAATGTATTTTTTCCCTTTAAGCCAAAGATACTTCGAATCGTTTCTACGACAAAAGGACCCTGCCCCTCCATCAATAACTAATCGGCTGTTATCAAGATGATTATAGTGATCCTGCTGATAAAGAAAATATCCATTCATAGATGTATTTGTTTCAAGGACAAATTCTGTAAAATTTTTAACTTCTTCTCCATGTGGTGGAATTAGGTCCGCTATTATACTGTGTTTAAACCCAATTTTCTCTGCAATTTTTCGAGCAATAACAACATCCGGGAATCCATAGTCACCAAAGGTATATGCCTCCCATCTGTTCATATCTTCTTTAAGTAAGATCGAAAGAACGACTCTCGAATCAAGTCCACCGGATAATCCAAACAACAATCGTCTGTTCTGTTTTAGCCCAAGGAGCGTTAGTTCGGACAAAAGCTCCAAAAACCTTTTCTGGGGGACTGCTTTTGCATATTCAGGAAGCCATTGTTTGTTTACTTTAGAAAACCTTTTACCATCATACCTTGCTTCTCCACCCTGTCCAAGTTGTATGATATTGCGGACGAAGCACTTATAATTGAAGGAACTTATATACAACCATGTGCTGCCATACGAGGTAAAATCAATTCCAGGATTATTAGTAAATGGAATCAGCCAATCTAATCTTGTTGAAAATGTAAGAAAATTTTTTGTGTCAGCAAAAAACATATCGCGCATCCCGAGTTGGTCATTTCTTATCCTAAGATGCCCTTGTTCCCATTCCACAATAATAAAATGACCATTAAGTTTTCGAATGTTGTTGTTTTTAATGGACAGAAATGCTTCCCAATCTTCCCTCTCCATTAATCTGAAGGTGTGGTCTTTATATGAAATTCCAGTTCCGCAGACAATCCAGCCGGAATCACTCATTTTATCGTGTTTGTAAAAACTGTTTTTATGACCGGTTCCGCATGCGAAATAGTAATCATTGGTTTCAACCAAGAATTTATCCTTGTCTCTGGATGGGCAATATTCTTTCTTTGGCAATAACGCTTGTTTGTTCTTTCTCAATATTCCAAAAATCCAGCTCATGTATTAACCATCCTTACCTAATATCTCAATATTGGTTCTTTATCAAAATAATATCCTAATATTTTACCCGCGAGTATTGCTGCAATGTCCGCTCCGGACCCGCCCTGTTCCACAAATATAAGTACGACTATCTCTGGATCATTTTCTGCAGATCCCGTTTTCCCGCCAACCATTATATCTTTTACTCGAGCCATTCCACCTGTTCTTCCCTTTGCATTGACCGCTTCATACAAGGATTGTTTCAAGAAATCAAGGGTGTTTTGCGATATAGGCAATCTCAATTGTGGATATTTATAGGGTTCGGTGATTTCATCCCGAATTGCATAATCTACAAAATGTGGTTGATGCACAATTCCATTGTTGGCAATGCCGGCATAAAAACAAGACATCGATAGGGGGGTGAGAAGTACTTCACCCTGCCCGATAGTCAGATTCAGCAGATTGCCCCTGGTCCAGCCCAATTTTCCATAATTTTTGTCATACCATTCTGAGGTCGGAAAGAAGCCTTTTCTGCTGCGGATTTGGTTAACGGGAATGCTTTCAAGAAGATTGCAGTCTTCCACAAATTCCTTAAAATCATTAAGGTCCATCATCTCTGCTATTTTGTAAAAATATGAATCACACGACTCTCTTATGGCATCGAGAAGATTGACTTTCCCGTGTCCACCCTTTTTCCAGCAACCAAAGAACCTGCCCCCGTATTCTACTCCACCTTTGCAGTCTACGAGAATTTCGTAGGGTTCAACCAGCTTCTTTTCCAGAGCATAAGCAGCAACGACGAGTTTAAAAACCGATCCGGGCGGATATGCTGCGCTCATCGCTTTATTCAACAGCGGGTTCTTTTCATCTTCCACTATTTGCTTCCAATAATCCTCATTCATTCCTGTAACGAAATTATTAGGATCATATTCTGGGGTGCTCACCATTGCCACGATCCCGCCTGTTTTGCAATTCATCACAATGGCTACAGCTGAAGTATCTTTAGGGAGTAGTTGAGCTATTTTTTTTTGAAGACTTTTATCGACCGTTAACACAAAATCTTTCCCGGGCAAAGACTGTTTCCCTGAATTTTTTTTCATGAGTCCCAGCGGTTGTCCCGTTGCATCCACCTGAATGATATCATATCCTTTTTCTCCTTTGAGCTCTGTCTCGAAACACTTCTCCAGGCCAACTTTGCCAATATAATCTGTTTTTGAATAATCTCCATCCTGAAGCGTTTGATACTCCGCAGATGATATTTTTCCTACATATCCAATATAATGAGAGTTAAGGTCATAATACCTGATTGCTTCCGGTTTAATAATAACCGCTGGACATTCTTCGCTGTGTTCCTCAAGCTTGATCGCGGTTTCCATATCAACTTTGTCCTGCACAAGAATCGGTGCAAATTTGAAAAACCTGTGTTTATAGATGAGCTCGGAAATTTCCTCTACGGGAACTCCAAGATTTACAGACAGGAAAGCCGCGACGCTGTCTGCATCTGTAATTTCATTGATATCAATGTAAACCGAAAGGGATGGTATGTTCTCTGTGAGCGGCTGCATATTGCGGTCATACAGGATGCCTCTTCGTGCAGTTTTTTTTATAATACGAAAATAGTTTTTCTCGGCAATTTCTTTGTAATCATTTCCCTTTACGACCTGTATCTGAAATAAAAAATAGCTAAGCATCAGAAACAAAGCCAGTACGAGAATCAATAGCTGGTCGGCTTTTTTCAGCTTTAATTTCATTTTTGGGTAAAGCTTAGTTTAAGATGGTCTGCCAGGTATAAAAGGAGTATTACTATGAAAGAATATGCTGAATTATAGAGAGAAAGAACTATGATCTTTCCAAACGCAAGCGCAGCACCCGTATTAAAAATCAGGAATATCGCAGATGAAAGTAAAAAATAAAACAGGTTGGCAAGGAGAACCAGTACAGATCCTATACCGATCAGTTGTCTGCTCATTAATCTCTTGAGTCTGCTGAGCGTAAATGCTATAATGAGAAAGAGCAGAGGAGAAACGCCAAACGATGACGGTTGATTAAGATCGATAATGATACCAAGAATAAATGCAAGTATAAAACCGGAAACATTCTCCCGCGCGAGGTTATAATATATTATAAGTGGTAAAAAAAGATTCGGAATCGTTTCCCATAATCCAAATGACGCTGCAAAGAAATATTGAAAATAGACGGTGAATATAGTGACGAGAATGAGAACGATCATTGCTTCTCCCACACAAGGCACAATGGCGTGAGTTCCATTTGCTGCCCTTGTGGATTATCTCCCATAATCTCTTCGAGAAGCCGGGCATTAATTCCAGTTGATCTGCCAATAACCCATGACCCGCCTATGTCATTAATATCCATGATAGCGGCTTCGTTCCCTGTTATTTCATGAATTCTCCGGCATATCTCGTCCGTATGAATAGGTCCTTTGATAACAGTCGTGTTGTACGGTGGTACCGGGGATGTGTGCGCAGCATCGACAAGTGCCGCCTGCTTGCCCGCAATACGGTAAAAAAGTCCGT
The DNA here is from genome assembly GCA_964447485.1 of uncultured Candidatus Cloacimonadota bacterium. GTDB lineage: Bacteria > Cloacimonadota > Cloacimonadia > JGIOTU-2 > JGIOTU-2 > Celaenobacter. The sequence continues at coordinate 4,477 of CAYUTH010000011.1, forward strand.
GTATGCCAAATAATTTCCCGGTCGCGCCAGCTATTGCTGCTATTATTATTCTGAGGTGTCCGCACTCGTCTATTGCGCACTGCATGCTTGTTTTTGAGCGCAAGCCAACTCCATATGGTACTTTGCTTACTCCGCGCCAGAGAAGCTTTGAAAGAAGTCCGATCTTAATCTCGTCTTCCAGCACAGCCCTTCCCTGGGTGATCGCTACAGGGCTTTCGCTCATGACTATAATATCACCCGCTTTTCTTTTTCCTTTAGTATATTCAAGTACGATATTTATAATGTCGTCTTCGGGCGTTAAAATTTTTGTTTTTATCGGCTGCCGCAAATAGACTTTCTCGGTGACTGTTCTTTCTGTGATATTATTTTTCATAATTTTGAATTATAGCCACTGCTTCGATATTTGCAAGATTTACAAAAGGTTCTATAACGGCTCTTGTGAAAAGGCCTTCGCTGCTCTGCTCAATCTCAACGATTTTTCCAAAGGGAAGTTCGGGAGGGTAGATCGAGCTTAATTTTGAGGAAACGATCAGGTCTCCTGTTTTCAGATCGCTCCCGACTTTGATCTTTTCGAAATAGATTTTTCCGTTCAGTTCCGTTTCTACTATTCCATGAATCCTGCTTCTGCTGTCGATCGCACCAAGCCGGAAATACTTGTTTCCAAAGGTCTGCACTACTGCATAATTCTGGTAAACTGCGATCACTTTTCCCACAAGCCCTTTTTCCGAAATAACCGGCTGATTGACCAGAATGCTTTTATTTTTCCCTGCGTCAATAATAAGCGTTTCATAGTTGAGAAATGATCCTGTTCCTATGACATCTGCTATTAAAAATTCATAGCCGGAAATATCAATATTTTCAACCAGCTCTTCGAATCTTTGATGTTTACTGAGCTCTTCCTTGAGCATTCGTAATTCGTTTTGTGCAAGAAAAAGCTCTCTTTGCAGATAATTGTTCCTTTGATACACGTTTGAAAGATTTTTTATATAAGTGATACTCGATGAAAAGGGTAACAGGATTGTATTGCCGACGAATTGTGCTTTTTCTATTCTCTCCTCATTGTTTCCAATTATAAAGAGAATTGAGAGAATAAGAAGGATGCCGAAAACGATGTTTCTTCTGGTGAACATAGGAGCTCGTATTAGATTTCGTCTGTTCTTTTATACTTTTGGCAAAAGGACTTTTTCGTATTCTTCGAGATTATCTAATATCTTACCACAGCCCATGACCACGCTGGTTAAGGGTTCGTCAACGAGCGTCACCGGAAGATTGATTGTCTCTTGTATTCTCCTATCAAGTCCTTTTAGTTGCCCTGCACCACCTGTCAGCACCACTCCTCTATCAGCGATATCTGCAGAAAGCTCCGGCGCTGTTTCTTCGAAGAGGCGTTTCACCGCATCGACGATCTTGTTCACGGTGTCGGCGATCCCTTCCCTGATCTCTTCGGAGGAAATTTTCATAGAAACAGGATACCCTGTGATCAGATCCCGTCCCCGTACTTCCATGGTCAGCTCATCTTCAAGAGGAAACGCTGAACCGATCTTCATTTTTATTCTTTCTGCTGTTGATTCTCCGATATAAAGATTGTGCTTTCTTCGAAGATAGGCAACGATTGCCTCGTCCATCTCATCGCCGCCGATCCGAATCGAGTTATGGTCAACAATATGAGAAAGAGATATAATCGCTATCTCTGTGGTTCCACCACCAATATCAATGATCATATTGCCATACGGTTCATGAACCGGCAAACCTACACCTATCGCTGAAGCAAGAGGTTCCGAAACAAGATATACTGTTCTCGCACCTGCATGTTCTGCCGATTCTTTGACCGCTCGCTTTTCAACTTCTGTAATACCTGAGGGAACCGCAACGATCACCCTGGGTCTTATCAAAAACTTTTTCTGTTGTGATTGAAGAATAAGGTGACGAAGCATTATTTCCGTGATCTCAAAATTAGCGATCACCCCGTCCTTCATGGGTTTGATCGCCCTGATCTCTTCAGGTGTTTTACCCAGCATCTCTTTTGCTTTATTTCCAATTGCTATGACCTTTTTGGATTCCGTCTCCACAGCAACCACCGAGGGTTCGTTGACTACAATCCCGTGCCCTTTCAGATATACAAGTGTATTTGCTGTACCCAGATCAATCGCCACATCGTTCGTTAACCAATTTAAAATAAAATCCCAAAACATTGATTCTCCTTAAAAAATTTCATCGCGTTTATTTATTAGTTCATAATCTATAATTGTGAATTCTTTTTCATGAATTGAAAAGACAATATTTATACTTGCTTTCTCCGGTTCTTCGGGAATATTCAGGAAGTTCTTTTCTCGAAGCTCCTTGATAGTGACATCTATCATCAGATAAACTAGCGGGGGGTTTCCTTCTCCAAAAGGTGCAAATATTCTGTGTATCTCTCTTAGTCTATTGACATCGAACTGGTCTTCGTCAAGAACATAATCTATGTATATTTTCTTTGATTCCTTTTGAAGTTTTTGAATGCATTTATATTGTTCCTCTGCCAGTACTTGCAGTTTATCATGGAGCTTAGAATAGAATTTTGCGTGGCAGGTAAATCCTGCTGCTTCTTTATGACCTCCATATTGTATGAGAAATGGCTCGATCTTTTTCAGGCAGTCCAGCCAGTTGAAGCCGGCTGGTGCGCGTGCTTCAGCGGAAAGAATATCATCTTCCCATTTTGTGAGCACCAGGCTGGGTATCCTATATGTATCTGTAATGTAGGACGTTGCAATTCCAAGATATTTGACTGATATTTCACCTTTGGAATCGTAATATTCAAAACAATGATCCCCTCTTTTCTTATACTCGAATTCCATGATATCTCTGATCTTTTGTGCATCCTCTTTGTTATCATGGACACGTTTTTTGAGAATTGAATATATCTCTTTGATCTCGCTTATCTTTTGCGAAAGCAGTATATCTGCCCCAAGGTGCTTTCCATTCTCTTCCCTGCCCAATGTAAGCAAAGGAATGAGCTGCCTTACTGCTTTTTCTCTGAGAAGACCCCGAGTTTCATCTGCATAAAAATGAAAAAATGGATTCTCCGACTGTTCAAAATTATAAAAAAGGTGCTTCGCATATATTCTGTTGTCGTCAACAAGCCGCATTCTGTCTGCAATAGTGCCAAGCCCCACAAGCAGCGGATATACCGGCTCTGTCGGAATGTCTGTCATTTGAGACAGCACTTTGACCACATTCATCACCACGCCTACTCCGGCAAGATATTTAAAGGGAAACCTGTCGTTTTTTTTGTGTGGATCTACGATAGCTGATGCCTGCGGATGTTCCTTCATTATTTTATGATGATCAATGACGATCGTTTTAATGCCGTTCCTTCTGAGACGTGCTATTGATCCAACTTCTGAAATACCAATATCAACCGTAATTACTCTTTTGGTGCTGTCTTCCAAAACCTTCTGAATAAACTTCTCACGCAAACCAAACTTCTCAAATTCTCTATCGGGTATGTAATAGGAAACATTCTTCGCGCCAAGTTTTGATAAAAAAGTGTAGAGTATTACCGTGCTTGTGATCCCATCAACATCATCATGCCCGAAAATCGTGATCTTATCTCCATCATGGATATTCGCCAGTATCTTTCTTGCTGCTTTTCGTGAACCGCTTAAAAGATTAGGGTCGTTGCACTTGTCCAGGGTCGGGTTCAAGTATTTATCTACATTCTTTATCTCTCTACCCCTGACAACCGAGGTGACAATATCTTCTGTCTGGTGATTACGGAGAAACCAATTCTCTTTCAATTTTTCTTAGTTCCAGTATTCTTTATATTTCGGGTCTAATTTTGGTATTTCTTTATCCTTTTTAAACTCTTTTGGATTTCTCCACCAATCCGTTGAAGAGAATCCAAAGGAGATACGGAAAAACTCATCTTGATATATATTTTTATCCACAGAGCCGCGAGTGCCGTATGCGAGTGATACGCTCAGTCTGCCCTGATTTAAAAGCATTATCGGTATATCGAATCCCGCAGTTATTGCCATTTCATCAATATAATTACCATTGTGTTTGCAGGAAAGCTGTCTATAATATCCCCCTATTCGTGTGGGTGTCTTCCAGAAGAAATCCTTTTTCGGTGTATATGAAATTCCAAGTGAAACCATGTTTGTGTTTCTGCCATTCATTGTTTCAACATTTGTATTTTTCCAGAAAGTATAGCGCAAATCTGTCTCTGCATAGAGATAATCTGTCACTTCCACGCCAGCACCCAAACCCATCTGCATAGGGATATCATATTTTGAAGTAGTATTGCTTATATAATCATAATTTGCATTGTTGTAGTATTCGATCTTGTAAGTGTCCACTGAATGCAATTTTGCTTTTGTTTGGACGAACCCACCAAAGGAGAATGCTTTATAGGGAAAAGTAAATCCTGCCGAGAAGTTCACTCCGTCCATAAGATGTTCTTTTATCTCTCTTGTGTCGATCAGATCACCATCAGAATAATCTATGTGCAGGTCCTCGGTTCGGTTACCAAAGATATAGTTCATATTGATACCAAGTCCAAAAACACCGATCCTTTTTGCAAGAGCAAAGCCGAGTTGATTGAGAGAGCCAAACTTTTTATCTGTTACGAGGTAGTCTCCGACCAGCCTTACAGTGTCTTGTAATGCGGTATTGAGCCCAAAAAAATACTTCTCAAGATAGGATATGCCAAGAATCGTTCCTTTGGCAACAGGGACATACATTGCTGCATATGGCACGCTTGAAACTTTGTTCGTATATGATTCATTTGAATCTTTGAAAACTGTGTACCCAAAATCTGTCTGTGTTGAGAAATTTGCTTTATTTACTGTGGTGAGAAGAGCTGGATTTATTATTGAGAAATTCTTTCTGAATATCGAACTGATTCCGGTAAATCCCATGCCCGATCCAAAATTATCCGAGCCGAAATGCTCTTCGACAAATCCATTTGGAGAAAACATGGACGCACTGAACAGGGGAACTGCAACGCAGCAAAACAGGAGACATATTATTATTTTTCTAAAAAACATAGTACCTCATTTATTCTAAAACTGGTTTTGTATAAATAATGTGGAGTGCGGGCGTGCTGTTTTCAAAGAAATCTACGAATGAATAATCCTTATTTTCATGGTTTGATACTATAGCTATAAAAGGATTTGACAGGTCGCCCCGGATCATACCTTCAAGGACCGGCGTAATATTTACGGTTGAAAGAGAATCTCCTTCCTTGAAATAGGAAGTCGGTGTTGATGAAATATACGTGCATTCATCTGTTTGAGTATCGGAAACATAATAAGGAATTATTGTAATGTAATCATCATCCACATATGCGTTTTCGACCATAAAGGAATCTATCTGGATTTCAGCTAAATTCATGCTGATCCGCTCAAGCTGATCAAGCGTAATTCCAAGCTGAGTACATATAGAATCCACATGCACCTTCAGGATAAGCCGTGATGGAGGCAGGTTTGCAATGGTCATTTTTCCGGGATCATAATTCTTCTGCATGTTTTCGTCGAACCCGATAAAAGTATCTTTTGTTGTTGCGAGCAGAAGAGTATCTCTCTTTCCTGTGTCGTCACCGACAGCAACTATCTTGAGTTTCGCACCTCTATCACTCGAATTGAATGTATAGAATTCTGCAAAATTCTCTATTGCATCCGGGGCATCGAGAAGCATGCCGAAGTTCAGAGAATCATTTATGATCCAATCCTCAACTATTGACGGGTCAATTGGAATATAGAATGAATCTGCTTCAGATACAAACTCAACAGGCGTAGGAAAGTCTTCAAACTCTGTTCCAATCGTATCCCATGTTGCAGAACCAACTGCCCAATCGACAAGAAGTTTGTATACATGGATATCAATAGTTGGTTGGAACTGTGACTTCCTTTCAAAGAGGATTTCACAACTTTCAAAAGAGGTCGAATCCAGCCATGTTGTATCCGGCAAGGTACCAAATCTCATGAGCGATCTGGTTTTCACTCCATTAAAGTTTCCCACCAGCATGATAGAGTTTGATGAGTAAATGCCAATCGTATCTGTAAAAGATCTTTCTAAAGAGATCGTATGTGAAATAGTATCAGATACTATTACAACGTCCTGATCGTATCCCATATAATTATTTTTTTGAGTACATGACAGAATACCGATCAAAAAGACAAGCAAAATTACGGAAATAAACTTATTCATATTAAAACCTTTTCTTATCTAAAATAACATTAACAAATGAGTAGTCTTCATAGGCATAGTGAATTTGTGGATAACACAGCCAATTACCTGATAACATTATATACAGCGTCATAATATTCTGAGGATGGAATTGTTGATAAATTTGATATATCCACAATTACTGTTGCAGCGACCTGAATTTTTAACGTATGCTGAGGTTTATGCACAGTCTTGCACATGTGCTGTGGATTATATATTGAATAATTACGTTTCATATTTTATTGGATTATATTTTCTGTGATTTCGTTTATTTTTCTTTTGAGATTATTGTCTGTATCTAATTTTTGAGAGATTATCTTTTTTGCGTGTATAATCGTCGTGTGGTCCTTCTTGTTGTAATGATTGGCGATCTCCAGCAAAGATATGTGCGGGATGAGTTTCGCGGAAAGATACATTGCTATCTGGCGAGGGAATGCGATCTCTTTTTTTCGAGTGGGATCTTTTATTTGGTTTTTCCCGATTTCAAAATACTTTGCCACTTCTTCCTGGATAATATCGAGCGTGACCGGTCTTTTGCGATTTGCCATCAAATCATCGAGAATTTGCTTCACATCAGTCATTTCGATCTGGTGGGGTTTGACTTTTTTATATGATGAGAATGCAAGAATCTTTATAAGAGAACCTTCAAGCTGGCGAATGTTATCATCAAAATTTTCTGCAATGAATTCCAGGACTTCAGGTTTGAGAGTGATATTTTCTTCGTCACATTTCTGCCGCAGTATTGCAACGCGGGTTTCATAATTAGGGCGCTTTATGTCTGCAAGAAGTCCCCACTCAAATCTTGAGATAAGCCTGTCCTGCAATTTTTTGATCTCTTTTGGAGGACGGTCACTTGTAAGAATGATCTGTTTTTTCGCGTTATAAAGTGTATTGAATGTATGGAAGAATTCCTCCTGGCTCCCTTCCTTTCCAGCAAGAAACTGGATGTCATCAATCATAAGGATATCATAAGTTCTGAACTTCTTTCTGAAATTTATCGTGGTATTTGCCTGTATTGCTGAGATCATTTCGTTTGTGAAATCTTCAGTCGAAGTATAGAGAACGCGTTTGTTGATCTTATTCTGAATTAAGTAGTTACCAACTGCCTGCATGAGGTGAGTTTTGCCAAGCCCGACACCGCCGTAAATAAAAAGCGGATTGTATATTTTACCGGGTTTATCAGCAACTGCCTGAGCAGCAGAAATTGCAAAGTGGTTATTTTCACCCACGACAAATCGCTCAAAGGTATATCTTGGATTGAGGCCGTTATCTCTTGAAGAATCAAGTAAAGGTTTTTTTGAAAAGGAGTAATTGCTCGGAGCTTCTGAAGCAGAGCCGATGAAATCAACAGTTATATTTTCGGCAGTGAGATTATAAGCGATCTCCTCGATAAAAGATTTATAATGCTGGTCTAGCCAGTCTGCAAAGAATTTTGTCGGAGCTTTTACTGTGAGAGTATTATCAACAAAGCTGAACTCTTTTGTTTTATCAAACCAGGTAGAAAATGTTTGAGGATCCACCTGATCTTTTATCTCATCCAGAATCTGTTTCCACAATCCTAATGATCCGGCCATAGACAGTTATCAACCTTTTATATTACTGAATATCAGGGAGATACGAAATCCAGCACAATGTTATCCACAGACTTATCAACAATTTGCAAACACGTGTAATATGCCATTATTCAGGAGGATACAAGAAAAACGACCGTCCGGAAATTTTGATTATCCACATTTTAGCGTATTTCGAACCCTGAAATTTTTTTCAAAAAAGGCTGATTTAAATAACTCCTGTCAACAAAAAGTTCCCTCTCGGCTAATTTAACAGTGTATCATTTAGAGATTCTTAATATTTCTGCATAAGTTACTGCAAGGTAATATCGAATTATTACATCATTTATACCTCTTCATGGAGTGTGTAAAACTTGACATGAGTAAGAAGCAAACGGCAAATCAGCATAAGAAAAAGATTAATAATTTTTGAATAAAATGAGTAACAAAAAAAGCTGGCATATCCTCATAACGAGCAATTCTGCGACGGGAGTGAAAGACTTTCATATTTCCAAGCCCTTGATTCTTTTTCTCGTGATTTTTGTGTCTGTTTTTGTTATTACTACCGGAGTAATAACTTATTTTTTTGTTAACACCGAAGTTGACAGACACCAGCTGCGAGAACTCCAGGCACATAACATCAAACTCAAAAATGAGATGACGAGAATAAATTCCTTGCTTGACACAATGCAATTAGAGCTTGAGAATGTTCAGGATAGAGATAAAGAAGTACGAGAATTCGAGGGATTGCGTCCTATTGACGACGACATTCGCAAGATGGGTGTTGGTGGTATTCAGTATTTTGATTCGACATTTTTCTCTATGGACAAAGAGCTTTTTGATGTCCATAACAGCATTCTGAACAAAATCGACGCTTTTACACGCCAGATTGACTTTGAAGAGTCAAGCTTTGCCGAGATCTCAAAATATCTCACTGTAAAGAATACTATTTATAACCATACCCCATCCATCAAACCAACGTATGGACGGATTACGGAAGGATATGGATACCGGATTCATCCAATCTATAATGTGAAGCAATTCCATCACGGAGTTGACATTGCGAACAAAGAGGGTTCGGTCATCTACGCAGCCGCGGACGGACGAGTTGCCGATAAAGGATATCATGAAGATTACGGATACTATTTACTGATCGATCACGGATATGGCTATAAAACCTTCTATGGTCATTTCAGGAAGAGGTTTGTGGAGATAGGGCAGGAAGTAACAAAATATCAAATAATCGGAGAGATGGGCTCGACCGGCACATCAACAGGATCTCATCTTCATTACGAGGTGCGGTTCTACGGTAAGAGCACCAACCCGATAAATTATTTCAACAAAAAGAAATCTACGATATACGTAGATAAAAGATATCTTTCATAACGATTTTATCGTATCTTGAAAAAAGCATTTATTTTCTGTAATAATAATTATATTAATTTTGCAATGGACTTTGCTTTAGACGGCACGATCATAGCAGCAGATGGCGGAGCAAATTTTCTCCTTAAGCACAACATAATACCAGATGTACTTATAGGAGATTTTGATTCTATTTCAGAGAGTTCTTTGGAGGAACTCAAAACAAGGTCGGAAATCGTGCAGTTTCCCAAAGAAAAGGATAAAACAGACAGCGAGCTTTCGCTTGATTATTGCATTAATGAACATTATGATTTCGTGACAATGGTCAACGCAGTGAACGGACGGCTGGAGCATTCGCTGGCGAATATTTTCCTGATAGAAAATTTTGTGCAAAAAGGGCTTTCAATTTATTTTTTTAATAAAGAGAATGAAATATTTGTTCTTCATGGACCGGATGAGATGGAACTGAACACCAAGAAGGGTGCAGAAATTTCTTTGATCTCTCTTACAGAGCAGGTTAAAACGGAATTCATAAAGGGATTTAAATATCCCCTGCAGAAAGAGACATTGTACAGGAAACACACGCGCGGAATCAGCAATGTAGCAGAGAACGAGAAGCTTTTTGTGAAGATCTCATCGGGAACTTTATTAATAATACGAGGAAGATAAATGGCAGAAATAAAATTTGAAAAAGCATTGGAGAGACTTCAGGAAATCGTGGAAACTCTCGAAAATGGAAATATTGATATTGAAAAATCTCTTGAATATTATGAGGAAGGTATCAATCTGATAAAGAAATGTTCATCAAAATTGAAAAAGATCGAGAATAAGATCGCTTTGCTTAATGAGATAGACGAGGACGAGGAAGTACAAGATGAATAAGGCAAGTTGTAAAGGAGCAATCCAATGACCAAAATGATGCGACTGAAAAAGGACGTAAAAGAGAAACGGGAATTGGTCAATATTGTTATAGATCGTTTTTTACCAAGGAAAGATGAATATCCTAAGATAATTCACAAAGCGATGCGCTATACTCTGTTTGCAGGTGGCAAGCGTATCAGACCATATTTGACCATCACCACCTACCAGCTTTTCGGGCACATGGACAAGAAGATTTTGCCCGTTGCGGCAGCTATTGAACTAATTCATACGTATTCGCTAATTCACGACGACCTCCCGGATATTGACGATGACGATCTGCGTAGAGGGAAAGCATCAAATCATGTGGAATTCGGACAGGATATTGCGCTCCTTGCAGGTGATGCCTTGATAATCGAAGCGTTTCGGTTGATGCTCCAGCTGGATGTAAAACCGAAGTTCAAAGCCCAAATGATCTCAGAATTTACAGAAATAACCGGCAGCAAAGGCTTGATCGCAGGGCAAGTTGTGGATATTCTGAGCGAAGGGAAAAAAGTAAACGCCGAAACCCTCGACTACATACATATGAATAAAACCGCCAAGCTGATCTGCATGGCAATCCGATTCGGTGCAATTATGGGCGAGGCGAGCGAGGATGATCTTATCCGCATTACCGACTTTGGACTAACTCTCGGGCTGCTCTTTCAGATTGTGGACGATATCCTCGATGTCGAAGGAACGACCAAGAAGATGGGAAAGAAATCCGGCAAGGACTTCAAGGTCGGAAAAGCTACCTATCCGAAGGTTTACGGGCTGGCAAAGGCAAAGGAAAAACGCGATGAGCTTATGCTCAAGGCGCAGAATATAATTTCCTTTTACGGACCCAAAGCAGAATTTCTGAAGAAGATCTGTATCTATGTTGCGACTCGTGAATTTTGATGATCAATATAAAATTCAAAAAACTCACAAAAACAGCACATACACCACAAAAAATGACCGAGCATTCCTCGGGCTATGATCTCTATGCCGATGTCGACCAAATGAGCATCCAGCCTAAGGATGTAGCGCTGATATCCACAGGCATTTCACTGGAAATTCCTTCAGGTTATGAAGCGCAAATTCGCCCCCGCAGCGGATTAGCTGTCAAACACAAGATCGGGATATTGAATTCACCCGGCACAATTGATGCAGATTACCGCGGAGAAGTAAAGGTGATACTGTTCAATTTTGGAAATGAGCCCTTTGTTGTTACACGGGACATGCGGATCGCCCAAATGGTGTTTGCAAAAGTAGAGTATGCGGAATTAGAGGAAAGCATTTCTTTAGAAGAGACAGAACGAAACAACGGCGGATTTGGTCATACGGGATAATCAAAAATGCCGGAAACCACACTGGACGACCTGCAATATGAAGACATGCACCTACGCCAGAATAAAAGAGGTTACCGCAGCACAGAAGATTCGCTGATACTTTTATACACCATAATAAAAAGATTGGGATTTGGCTACAAAGGAAATGCCTTTGAGTTCGGAACCGGCTCTGGTATTATATCATTACTCCTTGCAGCAAAACTGAAAAATATTACCATAACGGCAATTGAAATACAGGAATCCCTTTTTGAGCTCGCAAAAGAGAATATTATTCATGCCGGGCTGGAAGAGAGAATTGTTCTTGTCAAAGCAGACGGACGAAAGATCAAAGAGTATTTTAATCCACAGAAATTTGATTGTGCTTTTTCAAATCCACCTTTTTTTCCAAGAGGAACAGGAAAAGCAAGCCCAACCAAAGAGAAGCTCCATGCACGCCACGAAATGCTTTGCACAATGGAAGATGTGCTGAACTCCTTTGAATTTGTACTAAAAGCACATGGCAAGGGATTTCTCATTTATCCCGTGGAACGACTCGAGGAATTTCAGGAAAAGATGAGGGTACAGAAACATATGAAGCTCTCTCGCATTCAGTTTTTCAAAGATATAAAAAATTCTGTCGGAATATGGAAATCTTCACAAAATGAATCCGATTTATCTAAATGGGCGCAAAAGAGCAAATTATTTGTCGCGGAGATTAAGAAGCATTCATGAAAGGTTTTTTCACTCTTTTCAGAAAACTCTATTCTGACCTTATCGGGCACCTTATCATTATCTGGTTTCTGATCCTTCTCACTGCGCTCGTGCTCCTTGCCATGTTCTACGCGGAAGATTTTTTTGAAGGAGTGCTGCGCAGAGAGGTTGTGAGATCGTCGGTAATTGTGTATATTAATCCCCAGGCGCAGACAGAAGACGTGATGATGAGCATCTTGTCGTATCCGGAGATCGAGAACCACAAACTTATTACAAGCATGGAAACCATTAACGAGTTGCAGAGAACCTACGGCTTGACAACACTTCCCCAGTGGGTGAATCCCGGGAAAATCCCGGATTTTGTGCATGCAAATCTTAATCCTCTGGAATTTTCATTAAAAAAATTCACCGCAATGATCGACTCGCTCTCGGCAGATGAGCGCATTCAACAAATTGATTTTAACTCAGTAGAAGTCACACGGCTTGGAACGATAAATTCGCTTTTCACAAGATTCAGGTGGGCACCACAAATTTTGGTTTTAATACTTTTCTGTTTTGTGCTTTTCCTCGTCAGGCGGCTCATGCGCAGCAGGCAGAAAGAAAAGTGGAAACTCTGGAAAAGCATGAGTATCAGGCCAATCTTTAAACTACCCCACCTTCTTCTTGAGTTTATTATCACAATCCTTGTTGTGAGCGGAATGTTCGAGGTGCTCATTCTGTTATTTGGAAAAGACCTGCTGCTTCTGTTCAACATTAATATTCTAAAATTCAATGATGGCTGGCGTTCCGTTTGTGCACTACTCGGGCTTTATATGCTGATATCACTTATAAATCTCTTGTTTAAAGACAAAGTAACAACAAAGGTGGTTTTTAAAAAAAGTGGAAAATTTTAAACACCAGATCCCAAATGCACTCACGGTTTTCAGGATTATCCTGATACCGATATTCATTTATTGTGCACTCAACGACTTTTTTATCCTCACCCTTATTGTGTTTGTTGTTGCAGCCCTTACAGATACGTTTGACGGCGTAATTGCGCGAAAATTTGGTTATGTATCAAACTTCGGGAAAATTGTCGACCCACTTGCAGATAAGCTGCTGGTTGCCTCAGCACTTATAATATTTTCATACTGGGGAATTATTTTCTGGTGGCTCACTGCTATAATTTTATTGCGGGAAATATTTATGACGATCTTTCGCGAGCTGTTGAAAAAGAAAGGTATTTTCCTGGCAGCGAACAAATACGGTAAAATAAAAACTACCACGCAGATGGTTACCATCATTGCAACTCTCGCATATAGAGCGATCCTGCCGAATATCGTAATCATTGACACCATACTGCTTATTATGTATTTTTTGATTGCAGTTTTGGCCTGGATGTCAGCAATTATCTATATATATCAGGTTCGGAAGGAGCGGCATGGGACGTAAATGTGTTTTGTTATTGGCAGTATGCACCGTATTGCTCGTTACGGGATGTGATAATGGACCATCAGGACGAAAGAGCAGCACAGATCACAAGAAACCTCTTTCCTGGGGTCAGTCTCACCGTATCTTCACGTATGCAGATAACAAAGCATGGGATTATGGGCAGCTTGAGATAAAAAAATCTCTCGAACGACAGTTTTTCACGACAACAAACGAAGTGCTCTTTACTGTCGAAAGGCACGAAATTTCAAACATCCAGACCTATTATAAATTTGCTAATCTCCTGTTTTTATGTGATGTTAGCTCAAAACAACCGGTATCCGAATACGTGAAAGGGATCATTCCTGAGCAAGTTGCCATGATCGGGGATTCGCTTCCTGCAACAATGGTCGCGGCAAAAGATCTCTGGGCGCAGGATCAGCGCGTTATCTTTATGCTGGGAAAAGATGTCGAACAACTGCTTCTCTACACTTTTGAAAATCTGAACCTCATTTTTGATATCTATGAAGGGGGAGAGATTGAACGGATCAAGGATGTCGTATATAAGCTCGGGCTGAACAATGAAGAGATCGCGTATGAGAAGGAGCATTACCCCTGGTACATGGAACTTCCCTCACAATACAGGGTTTTCAAAAGAGATGATACACATGATTTCGTATCCTATCTCTGCCGGGTGAAAAAGTATCCCGACAGGTTTCTGGGAGTCTACTGGGAACCCATGGAAGAGAATAATGTTTCAAAAGAATGGCTCTATCAGAAACGGCGTGAAATCGGAGAGAAATACTACAGCGGAGACACGCTTGTAAAAGACGATGTGCGGAAAGAGAAAGCAGAATTTCTTGGTTATTCCGCATACAAATTATCCGGCAGATGGCAGAACATGAAAAGCTTTACCGGCGGCACCTTTGCGTGTTGGGGCTTCTATGACGAGCAGCAGAAAATGGCATATATGATAGACAACGCTGTGTATTTTCCTGAGGGAGAAAAGCTGCGCGCATTGATCGGATTGGAAATAATAAGCAGTACTTTTAAGACTATAGACAAAAAATAAAATCACAGGAGGGCACCATGAGAAAATACATTCTTGTTTCATTTACAAGCGTGATAGTCATAGTCCTGTGCATGGCAACTCTGCCTTTGCAGGCGCAGGAAATAAAGATCAACGAAATCCTCTACGATCCCGCAGGCGGAGATACCGGAAACGAATGGATCGAACTTTACAACCCGGGCACAGAGCCGGTTCAGCTCGAAGGATGGCAAATACAGAGAGCAGGCACTGTTTTCGAGGAATGCTTCATCTTTCCCGAATATATTATTTATCCAGGAGAATACCTTTTAATAGGAGAATCGCAGGTGCCGAATGCAGATCTGATCGGAGACCTTGCTTTTCAAAATGGAGGAACTGCAACTGATGGCGTTCGGATCATATCGGCAGAAGGAGACACGATCGATACGATTCTGTATGATTCTCCTAATACAAACAATTTGCCGGGCGATGCACACGATCCGGGGATTTATTTTGCGGTAGACGCTTCTTCCGGGCATTCACTCATCCGCTATCCTAACGGGCACGATACTGATAATTGCGAGGAGGATTTCTTCGAATGCGAATACCCCACACCCGGCGCACCGAATGTGATGCCGCAGGATGTTGTCTTGCAGAATGTTATTATCCATCCATCTCATCCCGACAGCACGGATACGGTTTATTTGCATTTTTCAGCATACAATAATTCGGATATCCCAATCCAGGCGGACAGCTGTTCCTACAAAATATTTGTATCCGGAGTACCCGTTGCAGACACTATTATTGAAGCAGAGATTCCCAGCCACGGAACACACGAGATAGAAGTTCAGCTTGGAATTTTTGATAATGGCCTGTATGAATATTATGTAGAACTGATCCTTTCTACAGATACGGAGCCTTCAAATAATTCGTATGAATCTTCATTTCTTGTCGGAGTTTCTCCAATAATCATCAACGAGATTATGTATATGGCAGGCACACCAAACGTAGAGTGGATCGAGTTGTTTAATAATTCAGAACAAACATTCCCTGCTCTAAATTGGCATTTCAAAGACGCAACGTCAGGATGGATCGCGGTGTCAACTCAGAAAGATATATTGCCATATTCGTTTATTGTCATTACCGAGGACACGACCGCAGTGAAAGATTATTATGAGTATGATGTTACGCTTGTCCAGACAAATGATTGGGCTTCTTTAAATAATACAACACCCGAGGAAGTTTATGTCTCGGATAAATATTACACGCAGCTTGATTCAATGGGCTATGATCCTTCCGAATTTTCCTGTCCGTATAATTATTCTCTTGAGCGCATAAATCCCTATGAAAATATTCCGAAAAACTGGGGCGTTTCTGAGGACAGTCTCGGAGCAACACCCGGCAAGGTAAACAGCATTACACCAAAAGAATATGATATTGCAGTTATTTCGCTCACAAAAGAAAGCGAGGGCGAAACCCTCGAACTGAGTGCAATCTGTAAAAATATTGGATTCAACCCGATGGCAAATGTGGAATATATTTTCTTTGATGATCTGAACTGGAATGCACAATATGATGCCGGGGAAGAAATGGACACAGGTTATTTTAATATTTCGACTGGAGATTCTGCGAGTTTTTCCTATTCCTTTATTCCCGAAACCGGCTATTACCAATATGGATTTTTCGTGAAAGATCTGCAGAACATGGACTCCTCGAACAATCTTTTGCTGACGACCCACAACACACCAGGTTCTCACCCACTCTGTATAAATGAAATACAAGCAGCACCGCCCGGAGATCAGCCGGAATGGATCGAACTTTATAATATATTCGATTTTCCGCTTGATATTTCAGGATGGACGATCGCGGACGAAAGTGACACGCTTGTGATACAATTCTCAAGGAACACCGTTTCCCAAAATGAGTATCTTGTGATACTGCCGGATGCAAGCGATTCTCTTGCATTGAAATCGCATTTCACCTATCTTGATACACTCCCGAATTTCAATTTTGCATGGGAGCTTCCTTCTCTGAATAATGATAATGATGTTCTGATGCTCCACGATGCAAACGGATGTCTGATTGACAGCATACATTATTACAGCGACTGGAAGGAGATCGAGGACAACTCTCTCGAACGGATCAATCCACACTTGCCGACCGAAAATGCCGATAACTGGGACAGCTCTGTGAGCAGTCTTGGCGCGACTCCCGGCAAGCAGAACAGCTTATATGTCGAGCATATTATTCCTGAAGTAGAGCTGAGCGTCACGCCCAACCCGCTTTCTTACAGGGAGAAGAAATCCGTGCTCATAGAATATAACCTACCTGAACCGATCTTCAAGATAAACATCCGCATTTTTGATATGAAAGGGCGCATGATCCGTTGGCTCACAGACCAGCAATGGGTGGGTTCGCAGGGAACAGTTATCTGGGACTGCAAGAATGAAAACGGAAATGTGGTGCCCATAGGAATCTATATTGTGCATCTTGAAGGCGGAGGAAAGCAGAGCGGCAAAATATATGAAAAAACAGCCACGATGGTCATAGGAGAAAAATGAAGAGAGTGTGTTATTTCTTTCTGATTATAGTCATTTCAGGGTGTGCTACAATAACCCAGGGAATGCGCGATGAGGTTAGGTTTACTAGCGACCAGGACAGTGTAGAGGTCTGGGTTTCTGGCAGAAGAATCGGTTTTACACCAACCTCGACGGAGATTGGTAAAATGACAAAGAAAGAAGCGACATTTATATTTCCAGGAGGGCAAGAATATAATTATGTTTTAGCAACCCATCTGAGCCCAACACTGCTTTACAACCTTGTTTTATTATTCAATCCGACGCTTGCCGCAACATGTACAGCAGCTGACATGTTGGGAGGTGCAGGTCGTTCATTTAATGATAAAACCATACGGTTAACCGACAAGAAAACGGGTAAAAAGGTAACAATAGGGATTGAAAATATCCAAAAAAATACCGAGCATTATATATTAGTTTCCGCGGGATTAGGTTATGGATCTATACATGGAATCGAGGAGAAAAATCCAATATATATTGCAGAAGGATACTTCGAACTGATCAGGTCTCATAGGGATGTTATTCATTATGGGATTGGATACAACCCGGGCTATTTCAAAGAGAAGGACAGGACGGGCGTAGTTAAGGCTTCAGCCTATTTTGTGTTCAAGATTGCTCCGAGAATTGACAACAGCACAAGAAGGATTTATTTCATCGGGCAGATTGGTTGGGGGAATATCTGGACGAAATTCGACTCTGATGAACAATTCACAGATTCATATGGATTTGTCACCCTTGGAATAGGAATGGGATTTAATGAGAAAGCTTATGCAGAATTATTGTTTAATGGATATCTTATAAACGATTGCATTAAATTTCCGGATTCATCTTTTGGCTTACGTGTTGGTTACAGGTTAGATCTCTTCTAATATAACAGGATAATAGTAATATGAAATGTGGAAAAAAACTTATTTTTATTATTTGGGTGGTAACATTTTCTGGATGTGCAATGATCACCAAAGGACCGATAGAAGAGGTTACTTTTTCCGGTAATAAGGACAGTATGGATGTATATATAAACAATAAAAGCATCGGGCAAGCACCCACCACTATTGAGCTTTGGAAACTCAAGAAAAATCAGGCAACGTTTTATATACCAAACGAGCAGGAAGAGCACTATTCACTCAAGACACACATTAATGCCTTGATCCTGAATAATGCTATATTTCTCCTTGTTGATCCTTTTCTGGGAATCGCAACATTTGGGAATTGGGCTCGATTATCAGGAAAAAATATATTTTGAGATTCTTGGACATCAGAATTTATGGGTCACTGCACTCAGCGAGCGAATGGGTTGCAGCTTTTTTTCTTTCCGTGTCGGCTATCGGTTAAATCTATAGAAAGCTAAAATGTATATATCGAATAAATATAAGCAGGTATTATGAAAAAGAAAATTATCTGGTTGTTGATTATTGTAATAAGTTTGTTCGTGCTGGGATGTTCGGACTTTTTCTCATCTTCGGGAAACGATGACGAGAATACCATATTATGGACAAAGGATCAATCCCCGATCTTTATTGAAGGATGTTATGTTGTGCCCGAGGGAAAGACTCTTATGATTCAGCCGGGAGTCGAAGTGAGGTTCAAATCTTCAAAGTATTCCATAGATCATTGTTAT
>CAYUTH010000012.1:0-22256 GCA_964447485.1 uncultured Candidatus Cloacimonadota bacterium
GCAGGCAATACGGACAGCGATTCCTTTGAAGCCCGTGACGAGGTAAAGGGCGATGTCGCACGCATGATCATGTACATGGCAGTGCGCTATGAAGGTGAGAATGGCGAGCCCGATCTTGAAATGGTCGATTATATTCCCTCTTCACCGAGTGGACAGCCCTATCATGCAAAAGAGAGCACGCTCATTCAGTGGCATCTCGACGATCCTGTTGATTCATTTGAAATGACAAGAAATGAGAAAATCTACACGAACTGGCAGCACAACCGGAATCCCTTTATTGATCATCCTGAATTTGTAGAAAGGATTTGGTGTTACGGGGTTAATGATCCGACTCCAGTTTACATGATTGAAGCATTTCCCAACCCCTTCTCAACCTCAACCACAATATCATTTGCAACCACGAATTTACACGAATTAACTCTAATAAAAATTTATAATACAAAAGGACAACGTATTAAAACTATTACCTCGTTCCCAAACCCCAGTTTGGGAATGCACGAAGTAGTTTGGGATGGAAAAGACGAGAATGGGAGCGAGGTAACAAGCGGTTTGTATTTTTGTGTTGTAAAAACACAAGAAGAGCAGGCAGTAAAGAAAATCACAATTATCAGATAAAGAATTTATACATACAAAAAGGGCGAAATCATCATGACTTCGCCCTAAATTTATTGGGAAATATTTCTTATTTAAGCAGGATCAATTTCTTGATTTCAGATTGATAGGAATCAGTTTCCAGCCTGTAGAAGTACACACCGTTAGGAATATCTTGTCCGCTATTGTCTTTGCCATTCCACACAAAAGTGTTTTCGCCAACCTGAGGATTATCAATATTGTAGGATGAAACAAGCTGACCAAGCAGGTTATACACTTTGAGTTGTGGATTCTGGATTTGAGTATTTGGTAAACCGAACGAAATACTGGTTTCATTTGCGACAGGATTCGGGAAATTCTGTGTGATAAAGAATGTATGTAATTGGGGATCGCTTCCAACTCCGGTTATTTGAGAGCAGTCAACAAAACCTGTTCGTGCAAGATCATAACGGTAAATACCGCTGAGCAGTTTGCCATCACCAAAGGGTGTTTTATAATCAATGATCCACATTCCGGCATTCGTTCCTACTGCGATATCATAATCTCCGTCATTATCCACGTCAGCGATCTGCGGTGAAGATTTTATATCGTAATCAAAATAAATTGGGAATTCAGGTGTTGCACTACCGGTCATGTCTATGCTGTAGAGATATTTATCATTACAGCCGAAGACGATGTCGTAAATGCCGTTTCCATCGAGATCCGCAACTGCGGGAGTGGACTCTATATCGGCAGGCACATCATATGGGAAACCCGCTAAATTATTGCCGTTCCAGTCTAAAACGTAGAGTTTGCTGCTGAGCGTTCCTACAATGATAACAAGGTCATCGATCACATTGGAGTTCGTGGGATTAATAACAACTGGCGAGGTTCGGATATCACCGGAAAGCGGATATTCATGCTGAATAACGCCCTCAGCATCCAAAATTGTAAGTGTTCCATCAGCAGTGCCAATGACAATCCAGAGCTCGTTATTAAATTTTACAACAGTCGGGGATCCATGTGGAGCAGCAGAAAGAGTTGTTGACCATGCGGTTGAGCCATCAGCATTTATACAATAGAGCACACCATCGTTACAGGGCACAAGAATTTCTTTTGAGCCGTCTCCATCAAGGTCTGCCACTCCAGCACCTACTGTGCTGTACATGAAGTTAGGAAGCGTGATCGGGAAATTCGGATATATTGTGCCGGTTTGATCTATAACGTAGAGATTTCTTGTTATTGTTTGGACAATGATCTCTTTTACGCCGTCGTCCGTAAGGTCTGTTATAACAGGAGTGCAGAGCATGTTGTTGTCTGTCGCATATTCGAAAAGAATGCTTCCGTCAGGATTGAGAGCAACTACTTTATTTGCACGTGATGCAGCAACGATTTCAAGCTCATCGTCTCCGTCAAGATTTGCCAGAGCAACCGAGCCATAGATTTGATTTGTCGTGTTATAGGGGAAGCCGCTGACTTCAGTTCCGTTCATATTGTAAAGGTGTACTTCACCGTTTTTATCGCAACATGCAAGTTCGAGGTCATTATCAGCAAGGTCAAGGTCTGCGATTGCAGGGGAACCGGGCACTCCATTTGTGATCAAAACAGGCCAACCTGCAAGGTTGAGTGTCACATCGATTTCAAGATCAAGATCGGCATAATAATCAGTATTACTGGTCACATGCAGGTTGAAGGGAATCGTGCACACACCGATGCCTTCATCGAATTCAACGACAAATGGGTCTATAAGGTTGAGCTGTGATGATCCCGCCGGAATATCATTGTAAGTGCCCGTAGGATCGGTAACTGTGGCACGAGGATCAGTGCATTCAAGCGTTGCGACAATTCCTGTGGCAGTGGAAAAACTCAGTTTATTGGTAAGACGTACACGCACCTGGGCAGTCTCGCCCGGGTTGACCTGTCCATCTCCATCACCGGAAAGCTCGGCAACGAACATCTCATCGTACTCAAGAAACGGGTAGATACCGCCCTGAATGTTCATGACTGCATTATCCACAGTTGTGAAACCTGCAGGCATGCCGCTCGGAAGTGTGTACCAACCATTATAGGATCCTCCCCATCCGAAGTTCAAATGGTAGGTATCTTCGCCAGTGTTATATCCATCCACATTGATGGCGTGTCCGCCAGCACCGGTAATGCCTATTTCACAGGGCTTTGCATTCATCATATCGGTCTGCATCTGTGAATAAAAATTCGGATGTGATGAGTAATAATGGGTTGCAGTATCGAAGTCAAATTTGTTCAGAAGGGCACTCCCAACATCAGAGCAATATGCGCCTGAGCCATTTGAAGAATATTTCATGTGAACAGCGAATCCGCATGCAACAGAGAGAACTGCTTTCATCTCATTATTGAGTGGTGTATTGGTCACATAATATGTGCGAAGTACATCCAGAAGAAGATTTAATTCGGGAAATGAGGGGAAATCTCGTATGGAGTGGTCATTATCTATGTATATATAAGGAGAAGTGTAATTGGAAACATAATCATCTGAATCATCAAAATAAAGATCATCGATATACCTGTGGTAGTCAACGATCATTGCCATTGCTGTTGCGACACAGCCAGTCACGGATCTTCCACCATTCTCGGGATCGAGGGGGCAGTACATGTTCCATGGGTAACCCTGGTCAAATAACTGTTCTATCCAGCCGCCAGTCGTTGTCGTTCCTGCAGGAGGATAGATATCTCTTCCTTTGGTCTGAGAGATAAAGTAGTCGGCATCATTATTCTCATACTTTTTCCAAAGGAGGTTGTTTTGGGCAATTACATCAGATGAAGTATAGGGGATTGCTTCATTACGAAGTGTGAGATCGAGCTGCACATAATGATGCCCGATCGTCCATTCGCCTTCTTCTACTTCCTCAAAATTATTGAGAAAAGAATAACCGAGGATGGGAACGATGTCTGTGTCTGTGGTTACTATAATAAAGCCCTGTGGGTCGAGATGATACACATAGGCAAGGATTGAACCGTCGGTTCCTTTTAGTTCGTAAAAATCCTTAATGATATAGTCGTTTTTACCTTCAACTTGCAATTTCACTTTGGCTGTCTGTTCTGCCTGCTGAAATGATACCGTCACCGCAGAAAGAGTAACTGCAAAGAGTACGAGAAAAACACCCAATATAAAAAATTTCTTTTTCATTTATAGGCCTCCATTATTTTATATAATAAAAGTTTACGAGAGTAATTGTGTCAAACTTTTTGGGGTGGCTTGCTCCGTGTTTGTCACGTAGTCTGATTTTTTACGAGAAGCTTATAGTAATTCTGCACGTCGGATTTCCCGATATTGCCTTTGGGAATTTCTGTGATCTCACACTCAAGAATGAAACCATAGAGAGTGACTTTGATAATATCACCCACATGTGCCTTTTTTGAGGGTTTGACTTCCGAACCGTTAAGAAGGACAAGTCCCTTATCACATGCTTTTTTTGCAATAGAGCGGTGCTTGACTATGCAGAGTTTGTCCATTAATACATCTATTCTCATACTTATTTTACCGTCAGGGTATCTGCAAGCTGATAGCCGTTTGCGACCAGTCCGCCAAAGTGAAATATCGAAATATTATCGAATCCGTATTCTTTTGCTAGGCGAATTTTTGATTGGATCTCTTCCGATGTATAGCGTTTTTGCTCATCCCATGCACGCAGTGAAATGGCAATTTTAGGAGAGGCAATTTTTGCGAGATTTTTTTCCAGCATATCCTGAAACGAAGCATCGGATTTTGTGTACATCATCAGGTGAATATAGTCGAGATCTTTGAACTGAAGCCACTCCTCCCAGTTTTGATAAAAACGATATTTTGCTTCATGATTATCTGGCTTGGCAGTAACCGCAAAATCCACATCCGGCTTGAGAAATTTAATTTTTTCCCCGGTTTCACGAATAAAATCCGAAATCGCTCTCTGCTTCCATTCGGTATAATTATTTGAATAGTTTTTTTCTGTAACGTCATCTATGAAATGCTCGAGTGCCAGCGAATTGTATGAGTACTCATCTCCAGGGTAACGGATATAATCGAGAATAATACCGTCAATACTATAATTGGCAACGACATCGAGAATTATGTCCTGCGTGTAGCGCTGCACTTCGGGAATTCCCGGATCGAGATATGCGCCTTCCCCGCCATTATGGCTGACCATCGGTTCGTCATCGTTCGTTCTGCATATCCATTCGGGATGAGTGAAAAATACATGTTCTTTCGGCAGCTTATATGTGTAGAGCGGGGTGATCACAAAGGTCGTCATCCATGCATACACTTTTATATTGAAGCTTTCGGCAGTTTGAAGGAGAAATGCAAGAGGGTCAAAACCGTCAATCGTGATGAAATATGAGATTGGCTCCGGGTTAGGAAACGTTCTGTCAAATCGATTCGGTTTGTATAGCGCATCTCCGCGGTAACGGATCTCGGCGAAGATTGTATCAAAGTTTTGCTCTGCAGCGGTTTTTACCACTTTCACGATTTTCTGTGGAGTATTGATATCCCATGAAGTTGCCCAGAGACTCCTGGTTTCTGAATGCAGAAGCGCACTTCCCGCAATGAGAATCACTATCAAAAATACAAAAAATCTACTGAGTTTCATTCTCCGGTTTTTCCTGAATTTCTGTTACCAAACTTTTGCATGTGCCGTCATAAAAATGGGTTTCAAGCCGGTCATCAATTGCCAAAATTTTGATGGTATTTAGGATACGCTCTCCTTTTTTCGTCAATGTATAGCCGCTTTTTAATATTTTCAGCGGATTGAGCTCTTCAAGCTTAGCACTTAGATCAATAAATCTGTCATGAGCTTTTATGTAATTTTCACTTATTGCATACCGCATTTGCGAGTTGATATCATTCATAAGCCTGCTGGTTTTATCTACGCAGGTACTTTTCAAAGATTGCAGGAATTTTATCTTCATTTCTTCGAGATCGAAGCGAATATCTACAAGATAGCCGAGAGAATCTTTTAGGCGAATGTGCAGGTCATCGAGTCGTTGTGAATAGTTCATCAGCACATTTTCCGGATGTCGTCGCTCCAATCTATACGAGAGCTCTCTGCATTGGATGGAGTGCTCGCGCAGTCTGTCATTAAGGATGTTCTGCATTCTGTCTGCATACGAGAGAAGGTTGTGCTGAAGCGCAGTTCTTTCCGGAACAACAAGCTCTGCCGCAGCAGATGGTGTGGGAGCACGAAGGTCTGCTACAAAATCCGCAATTGTAAAATCCGTTTCATGGCCTACTGCAGATATGATGGGTATTCTTGATGCAAAAATCTCCCGTGCAACTTTCTCCTCGTTAAAGGGCCACAGGTCTTCGATAGAGCCGCCGCCGCGCCCGATAATGATCACATCCACGTTTTTGCGTCTGTTGAATTCCCGGATACCTTCTGCGATTTCCTGTGCTGCACCATCTCCCTGCACACGCGCGGGATAGAGGAATATTTTCACCGGAAATCTTCGGGAAAGCACATTCTTCATGTCCTGAATGGCGGCGCCTGTCCGAGAGGTTACTATGCCGATGTAAGCGGGATATTCAGGTATAGATTTTTTATGAAATTCGTCAAAAAGCCCCTCTTCCTCCAGCTTCTCTTTCAACTTACGGAATGCTATCTCGAGCTCGCCGATGCCAAGCGGGCGCATCTGGTTTACGTACAACTGATACTGACCACTCCGCTCATACACCTTGATCTGCCCGTAACATATCACTTCCATGCCGTTCTCCGGCTCGAAGCGGAGATAGTTATTGAACTGGCGGAAGAAGACACATAACAGGCTCCCACCCTCATCCTTCAGTGTGAAATACATGTGCCCGGACGAGTGCTTTTTGTAGTTAGAGATCTCTCCCTTGATCCACAATGGAGTAATGGCAGTCTCGAGAATGTTTTTGATATGCTCGGTGATCTCTGAGACTGAGAAAATATTCTCGTCCGCAAGCTGCCTGCTTTTTTGAGGTTTTTCCGGAGGTTCGGGACCAAATAAATTCATGTTTAGCAAAAGTCTGATGTGTTGAAAATTTGTCAAATTTAGATGATATTCATTCCTTCCAGGAGCTGCCATTATCGAGCTGCCATGGACCATTCCATGGCAGAATATTATAAAACAGTCTCGCACCTAAGTTGTACTTGGGTGCGCAATAATGCTACCATATTGCAAAGCCTCAGTAAATAATCTAACCCCGAATCGAGTTTAAATAAAAAAATTCAACTTTTTTGAGTGGTGTCGTCACAAAATGTGCTTTTTCATGATATATATAAAAGAGCGAGATGTATATGGTGAAAAATGAGAAGAATAATTTATGTTAGTTGTGGATATTTAAAAGGATAAGAGGCAGTATCCGGCATGATAGATATTCGCAGTATAATATTAGTGCCAACAAAACGCTTTGTTGTGTGTATTATGCACATAGCAAGAATCCAATTTAATGAAAATAAGATAAATGGAAATACCGTTTCCTATAATAAAACAGCAGGTAAGAACAAATTCACTTGAATCCACCTATCTATCGTGCTTCCCAAAATAGATAGGTTTTCTTATTGACAAGAAATTCGAAGATGGCAGAAAGGAAGTTATGAAATGGAATAGTGAAACTGATGGGAATACTCCTTTACGAATTACCTTTGTAGTTGGGAGGAAAAACGGAATAAAGGAATAAATAAAATTAAGAGGTAAGAAAAATGTTAAAAAAAATTGCGATACTGGCGATAGTGATGATGATGTTCATTGGTGGTACATTATTTGCCCAATCGGTCGATGTCTATGTTCATAATGTATTAAAGAGTGGTCCAACGCTTTATCTATACAGGCAGGACATTCCTGGAGAGCCACTATATCCATGCCTTTCAAAAACACCTGAACAAGGTACTGGCTATTATACAGAATCTTTTTTAGATGTTACTTGCTCTGAATTATATCCAATATGGACATTAACAGCAGTACAAGGTTCTCGCTCAGATTCTGAAGGTGGCGGTATTTCACCTTTTACTACGGTTCATCTCTATTTGCCAACAACTGGTGAAGATCCTGATCCGGGAGAACCCGAACCTCAAAATCAATAAGATATCCTTGGGGCAGAAGTGTTTTGCTTCTGCCCCACAATATTACATTTAAGGAGCGTAATATGCTAAAGAACTATATAAAGAGAAATTGTTTTATTATGATGTATATTTTTCTCATACTAGTACTGCCGGTATGTTTAGAGGCGGTTGAATTCGATTATGAGAAGATCAACGATTTTGCAATCGGGGGAAATTATTGCGGGGACGATAGAATCATTATCGATTCATCTTTTATGTATAGTGCAAATAGATATGGGCTTGAAATACAAAGCATAGATAATACAACAGGTAACCTGGAAAGAATTGCCACGATGGGTTTTATTGGAATGACAGATATAATTACAAAAAAAGATAACTTCGTATATATAGCATCTACGACAAGTCAGCTCTATTCTCTATTCATAGGATCATGTCTATACAAAATCGATGTCACAACACCTGGTAATCCCATAGTTGTGGATTCACTATTTTTTGATGATTCAGTAATTTATCAATTGGGCTTCTATAATAACAACTTAATTTGTCGTGAATATAATGAGAGTTCATTTTCAGGCAAATTGTTGATTCTTAACCATCAAAATTTAGAGGAAATTAATTCTCTCCCAATACGTTGTCAAACTTACCCTATTAATGATTCTCTTTTTATAACCAGTGGTGATGAAACTTTTATTTATGATATATATAACATAACAGATATTAATAATATTTTTATTGAAGCAACAATCGATCTCACCAACACTCCTTCGGTTATTACCACACATAATTATATTCAGCAAATCGACAGCACCACGGTTGGAATATTAGGTAATGAGGCATTAGCGCTTTGGGATATATCCGATATCTATAATTGGGATTTTATTACCGATTATTATACCTATACATTATACTGGAAATTTGCAGATTTTACTAAATTTGATAATTATATTATCATTCCTCAACCACCGGATGGGATAGAAGTCGTGGACATTACCGATGTTACAAATCCAAGTTTTAGTTCCTTCTGTCCGTTTTCAGAAGAGCAACAAAACTTTTCAGGACTCACCGCATATATTACAAATTCAAATATCAAATACTATAATAATTTTTTATACTGGGGTACACCCGATGCCGGTATCTTCAAATATTCATTTAATAATGGTACTATGGAATTTATACAAAACGAACAAACGCATCCAAATCACCAATTAGGATTAAAATATATTAACATAGTTGACGACTATATTTTTATCCCTACAGAGAATGATGGTATCTATGTCTATAATGTGTCGAATATAGAGATGCCTGAGTTTGAAACTACCGTATTAGACAGTTGTAAAATATACGGAAGCAAGTTTGTTGGGAACAAACTATATAGCACGTATGTGAATAGAGATTCTGATATAAGATTATGTATATTTGATATTTCAAACCCCTATGAGCCAATTATCCAATCTGATTTTGAGACAGAGGATGGATTCGGGATACCCGTTCTTATTATTAATGATGATGAGCCGGATATGTTTTATTGCTTTTATTGGTATTGGTATGCCCCACATCAAAAAATAGTAAAATACGATATGACCGATCCGACGAACCCGGAAATACTATGTGACTACGCCTTGACATATACTTCAAATGGTAAGGGTTTTTTTAATGATGGTTATTTCTACGTGCTAACCTATTCTTACCCCTACCAGGATTTATATATTTATGGAGGGTTTGAAGAAAATGAACCCGAACTCACGCAGACAATATATAATTTTGGTCCTAATTATCATATCCTTATGAATAAAGTTGGAGATTATTTACATACCAATCCATCCATTCTATCCAGTACTGATCATAATGAGATATTCTATATATTTGAAACACCCTTCCAGTTCGCAAAACAATTTTCGACAGAATGCTCTATCCAGGAGTTTAGTTTCATTAATGACGATATTTTATTTCAAGTATATGAATTTTCGTTAGGTTTATTTGATGTGTCCGGTAATCCTTCAGGATATCTTGAAAGTTTTGACTATATTTCTTTCAATAGCTGGTGTCCAATGTTAAATTTTTATGCACAAAACGACAATACATATTTTATCAGCACACAAGCAGAATGTGCTTCAATCTATTCTTACAATATAAATACTGCAACCGATGATGAACATATAGACAATAACGAAATTTCATTATCCTCCTACCCCAATCCCTTCTCGACCTCAACCACTATTTCATTTGAATTGAAATCGAACCTTCACAATCCATCAGAGATAAAAATTTACAACATAAAAGGGCAGGTTATTAAAACCATTACCTCGTTCCCAAACGGGGGTTTAGGAACGAGAGATTTTGTCTGGGATGGACGTGATGATAATGGCAACGAAGTGGGCACGGGAGTGTATTTCTATAAACTCAACAACAACGATGACCATATCGGTAAGGTCGTGAAATTGAGGTAGAGGTTTAACATGTTAAACCTATTTTTTTTGAGCTGCCATGGACCATTCCGTGGCACACTCGAGTTTATGTATCCTCAAACTTGACGTAAAAACAATACCCTCTTACCGGTGAAGCATGAAGAAAATCGCAGTGGCAATGAGTGGCGGGCTGGACAGTACCTATGCAGCACTCACGCTGAAAGAACAAGGATATGAAATTTTCGGCATTACGCTGCAGATGTTCTGTCATCAGCATCCGGCAGATGAGCCGGAAAGTGTCGATCAGTTCGGTGAAGTAAAAGAGCTATGTAAAAAAATCGGTATTCCCCACGTGCTCGTTCGGGCAGAGGAATTTTTCGCAACAACCGTTATACAAAATTTCTGCGCTGAATACATGGCTGGGAGAACTCCGAATCCATGTGTGCTCTGCAACAAGGAAATTAAATTCGGATTGCTGTTGGAGGAAGCTCTTGCAAAGGGAGCAACCCATGTAGCAACAGGGCATTATGCTTCAGTCGAAACTGAAGAAAAGACAAACCGAATACTGCTCAAGCGCGGCAGGGATCATACCAAGGATCAGTCATATTTTTTATGGCGATTGAACCAATATCAGCTCGGGCACACAATATTCCCTCTTGCAGAAGAATCCAAAGAAGAAGTAAAAAAGAAAGTCGCACAGTATGAACTGAATATCGAGGACAAACCGGAAAGTCAGGAAATTTGTTTTATTCCGAATGACGATTACAAAACATTTCTCAAAAAGAGATATTGCGGAGATATTCAACCGGGAGATATTGTTGATATTGATGGAAATGTACTCGGTTCGCATAAAGGTTTTCCCTTTTACACGATCGGGCAGAGAAAAGGGCTTGGAATTTCTGCTCCGCAACCCCTGTACGTGCTCGACATCAAACCACTGCAAAATGAGATCGTGGTTGGGAAGAGAGAAAAATTATTTCATCGGGGATTGATTGCACGAGAATGCAACTGGATCAAATTTGAGAGCTTGCAAAAGCCGGTGAAGGCAAAAGCAAAAGTGCGCTTTAATACTGTGGAAAAAGACTGCATGATCTATCCTGAGGGGAATGGTATAAAAGTCATATTCGACACACCACAAATGAGTATCACTCCAGCTCAATCTGTAGTGTTGTATGATGGGGAGTATGTTCTTGGCGGAGGTATTATTGAAGAGGCAATCGACAAATAATACATTCAATTTTCGAAGGGAAGATGCTTTAAATAAATTTCAAAATCCTAATTTCTAATGACAAATATAATGATAAAGTTCAAATGTCGAATTGCATATAATTCATTATAATTTGTTATTAATTTCTCTCTGTGTTCTCTGTGGTAAGTAATTTAATAAGAACAAGTCCGACGCCTATTATTCTATAATAAAATCCTCTCCGAAGAATTTGTTTCTCAAATATTTTTTAAGTGGCGTTTTAAATAATTGTCTCGATGCCGGAAACATGCACAAGATTCCAATCAGGTCAGTGATCAATCCGGGAGTGATAAGAAGCGCTGCGCCAAAAAGGATAATTGCTCCGTCGAGCAATCGTTCAGCAGGAAACCTTCCCTCAACAATATCTTTCTTGATCGCATCGATCGTGCTGAAGCCCTGCGCTCTTGCAAGGTATGCACCGCCCAAGCCTGTAATCAAAATGATCGCTACTGTGCGCCAGAATCCGATCAATGAGCCGACCTTGATGAGTAGTGAAAGTTCGATGAGAGGAACGAGAGTAAAGATCAGAAACAGGTAAAAGGCTGTCCTTTTCCGCATAGACTATTGAGCTTCCGTATCCTTCTTTTTGGGTCTGATAAGAAGAGAAAGGGGGATAAGCACTGCATAGCCGAGGACGAGGAGTATCGCCCCAAAGGTTGTAGTTGAATTCACAATGATGAATCCGATAATGATCGCGACGATCGCTGCAATAAAAAGTAATATATTGATCTTCTCAAATTTAAAGCGTTCGACCTTATCTGCTTTCTTCTGTGCCATTAAAACTCCTTATTCATAAATATATGTTATTATTTAAGTGTATCTATTTTTTTGTCCAAAAGAATATTCCGTATTGTCACACTGTAGAGCTATTCGAGTTTTTTTAGAACTTCTTGTGCTTTGCCAACCGCCTCATCATTATTGTTCTCATCAACGGAGCGATTGAGACACTTTTTTGCCTTATCCGTCATGCCGTTTTCCAGGTAGATCATGCCAAGATGATAACAGATGACAGAATCATCCACATCAGCATCAATCAGTATCTGCATCGCATTGAGCGCGTCTTTATACATGCCGAGTTTATAATACACCCACCCGAGACTATCCCATATATAGATATTTTCAGGAGCGAGTTCAACTGCTTTCTCGAGCATTTGGCGTGCCTCTTCGAGACGAATATCGTGTTCGGTCAAGGAGTAACCGAGCCAGTTCAGAATATCGGGATTTTCCGGGAAAAATTTCACGCCTTGTCCAAGCGTTGCAATTTCCTGCTCAAAAAGTTCATTCTCATTATAGAACTGTGCGACATTGAGGTAGAGATCAAGATTTGTGCTGTCCTGTTCAAGAGCTTGTGAAAAATAATATTCCGCATTTTTCACATCTTCAATGTCCGCATAGTACTGCCCAAGCCACTGTGCGCTGGTCATGGCTTTGTCGGGACGCATTTCAAGGAGAGTATATACAGAATCCGGGGGAGTCCCAGTTTTTAGCTTCGCATAGGAGATCAATACGATTGGATAGTTTTGCATGCAGCGCTGAAGATCAATTTCAGAAAGATATTTTTGGGCGAGATCGAGGGAATCAAATTTTGCATAGTTGTATGCAAGCAGTGCTTTCAGCGTGCAGGAAAGTGTATCTGCATGGGTTGAGTCTGCATAACCAAGCAGTGAATGAAAGAGGGACACATCCCCGGTCTCGTTCACAATAAATGGAATAATGTTCAAGTGTGGGAGCAGAAAGCGTTCATCGTTTATCGTAAGGAAATATTCGTTCGCCTGCTTATAATTTTGGAGTTGAATCTCGGAGACTGCCATCATTTCATACAGCTCCTGAAGGCGATCCAGTTCTATATTTTCTTTTTCCTGGAGCAGTGTTTCTCCATATTTTATCGCTTCGGTAAATCTTTGAGCTTGATACGCGGAAAAGAAGAACATTCTCTTTTGTACCGAATCCATGAGGTCGAGTGGGAAATAGTCCGCCATCCCGAGCACTTTTTCGAACTGCTGGGTAAAATAGTATGAAAGAAGAAGCTGTCGCATGGATATCGTAGAAGTTTCCTGGGGATTTTCAAGGAGAAACTCCAGTTCCATGATCGCTTTGGAGAATTCCTTGTTGTTGTAATAAAAATCACCCAGCCAGATACGAGCTTGTGAAAAGTCCGGATCAAGTGCGAGAATTCTCAGCAGCGTCATTTCGAACATCAGATTATCCTGAAGGCGGGAGTACTCCATTGCTATCTGGTAGAGGATTTCCGGAT
This sequence comes from uncultured Candidatus Cloacimonadota bacterium, assembly GCA_964447485.1. GTDB lineage: Bacteria > Cloacimonadota > Cloacimonadia > JGIOTU-2 > JGIOTU-2 > Celaenobacter. The sequence goes on from CAYUTH010000012.1 coordinate 13,513, forward strand.
CTGCGGTTTCTGCTTCTGCACGATGGAGATTCTGCATGGCTTTAGCGCCATTTTGTTCCCGCGACGCAACTCTGTATAACGCCAGGTACAGCATGCTTTTATCTTCAATTTGCTCAAGCCCCTCATTGAGGATTTCGTTTGCTTTTTTCGTGTCTCCTACTGCCGTATAGCTTTCAGCGAGCATAATATACACTTCCGGAAGCACGATGCCCTTTGCAAGAACATCCTCAGCAAAAGAGATGAGCCGTTCATCATTTTGCAGATAATACAACACGTTCAGGCGTTCGACGATCACCTCTTCGGAGCTGGGGTCAATCCGATAAGCGATCTCGAGCAAAGAGTCTGCAGTTTCATATTGCCCCTGATCCAATGCAACTTCTGCAAGGGAGTAATAAAATAACGGACTCGACGCGTAGGCAGGTGTGCCTTTAGCAAGTATACATAGAAATAAAAAGCCGCTCAATAAAGCAAGCGGCTTGAGTATCGTTTTTATGTTCATATTATAGCCGGGCAAAATACCCGAGCGATATTGACCGGTCGGGGTTTTTATATTGATTGCCGAGGAAGTCGCGGAAGTTTATCTGTATTCTGATATTTTCTGCGACATTAAACAGAAGTGCCGCGTTCAGGTAGCCGTTTCCTTCTCCGAAGCTGTATGTTTCTTCATTTTTGCCCTTGCCATTATCGTTAAAAGCAAAATCGTATTCGACAAGCAACGAGATGTGCGGGTTGATGCTTTTGTCGAGCCCTACAAAGAAATTCAAATTGCTGTCATTATCATCCCATTCTGTGCTGTAGTTGATACCGCCATGTAATCCGAGGTTTCCAATAAAATTGAAATTTCTGCTTGCGACTGCGTAAAAGCCCTTTGATTTAATCGCAAACCGGTTTATCTCTGTGCCGTCACTGAGGGAATCTGTATATGTGCCGAATCCACGCGAGTCAAACCCAATAGCAATAGCAGGCAGTGTCGGAGATTCGTCAAAAATACGGTATTTTACAAAAACACCCGGGTAGGAATCCCACTGCGGGATTGAGTCGCCGATTATATATTCCCCTCCGTACTGGATACCGAACATAAGTTTGGGCAGCACCCCCACACCGGCGCCGAATGAAACGCCCCCCTGATCGAAAATGTTGATCGGGAATTTTACTTCTCCTTTTTGCAGTATGCCTGCGGTAGGGCAGTCGATCAGCTCTGTCATCTCCAGCGCAAGAAGTGACTGGCAGGCAAAAAGAAGTATCATCATTACTAAAATCTTTTTCATGCAACCTCCGTATTTATGCATATGAGAAGAATGTACATGCTTTATTGTCAATATTTAGAAGCTTTGAGCTTGTTCGTATAGAGCTGATAACGGTTTTCCCAGTATTGCAATCCTTTTGGCAGATCATAAGAATTCAGCTTTTTCACAACAAGATCCTTTCTCCATCCAATTTGTGCCTGAGTGTAATGTTCGTTATTTGACGCTTTTCCAAGCAGGATCAGGCGCATAAGGATATGCTCGAGTGCTTGCGGGTTGTAACCGGCTCGTGCAGTATAGAGAAGCGCCAGCATGTCCGCCTCTTCTTCATATTCCTCGAGCCGTCCCTGGTAGATAGTTTCGTAGATTGAGAGTGCGATATCTTCCAATTCAGCTTCCACATCATCATATTTTTCATCATGTCCGTATAAGCTGTCCGAAAGCATATCAAGCTCTGCAAAGGAGTCTTCTGCAATGATCTGCACTTTCCTTTTTTCCAGCTCCTGCATGCCGTGATAATGGGAAACATGTGCGATTTCATGGCCGAGCACTGCAGCGAGTTCTGCTTCATTGGCAATAGCACCAAGCATTCCGGTTGTGATGAAAATGATCCCGCCCGGGCAGGAATACGCATTGGGAACATTGATGTCCAGAATGAAGAATTTGTAGGGGATATCATAGGAATCGCTTGCCTGAGCAACGAGAAGTCCCACGTAGTTCACATAATCCTGAAGCGCTTTGTCATGATACAATCCCAGCTCTGCAATTTTGTTCGCAATTGCAAATCCCATTGCTTCTTCTGAGAATGTAAAGAATTGCGGAGCATCGAAGCGGGGAAGCTTCACGCTTTTTTGAATCTTTTTCAGGTTCGTGGAGCGATAGGTGTCTTCCCGGAATTGCTCAAAGTTATATGGATTTATATAATAGCTGAGAAATTCATCAATAAAATCGACTTTTTCATCGATCTTCTTTGAGAATTTCCCGCTCATTGCTTTTATTCCTGCAGTCATTCCGATCTGCGAAATTTCTGTGATCGCTTTTTGGGAACCCATCTGAACGAACATGTCGTCAGCTTCTTTTTTGCCTTCAGTTACCTTGGTCGAAATATATCCGGAAAGCGTGTCTGCTTTAACTTTCAGCCAACCATCATTGTCCTCGATCACTGTAACAGAATATCCTTCCGGAAGTGTTGCAAGAGGTGGATAATACGAGCCGGGTCCGCTTCGAAGATACGCCTGTTCACGCTTTATCGTAACGTTTCCAAGTGCAAACAAGTGCAGAATGGCCACAAAAATGCTCAGTAACACCACAGTAGTAAAAATAAAATATTTATTTTTCATTATTTTACCTCCAGGGTAAAAATGCCGTCCCAGTCTTTGGGAGTTTCATGCTTAAATTTTTTACATCGTTCCAGCATAACGCCAGAAGCTTTATCATTGACGGGATTTTGGGAAAGTCTTTCAAAAATGTCAATAGCTTTGTTCCATTCTGCTTTTTTATAATATGAAAGTGCTTTCGCATAATCCGATATCCATGCATTTTTCTGAATCGCTTCGTCAGTGTTGTTGTCAAGAAGTTCATATACTGATGTAGGTTCTGTCTTGCCTTTTACGCGCAGCCGGTCCAGCTCACGGCAGAGGAATTGCTCTTTGACAAGATCGTATGTGGATTCGCTCAGCATTATCTGCGTTTTGTATATCTTATTCACACCCTCGAGGCGAGCTGCAAGGTTCACGTTGTCACCAATAGCAGTGTAGTCCATTCTGTTTTTAGAACCGATGTTTCCCGCAACGATCTGCCCGGAGTTCAGCCCAATACGCGTGTGAATATGAAAGTTATCCACAGAATTGAATTCCTGCTTCTCTTCCTGCAGTTTCTGGCAATACTTTCTGTGTTCAAGCGCAGCCCGGCATGCCATTATTGCATGATCGTCTCTTGGAATTGGTGCCCCGAATATCGCCATTATGCCATCGCCGGTGTATTTATCGAGAAGCCCGTTATTTTCAAGCATAAAACCGGTAAGTTTATCAAAATATTCGTTGAGAAAATCTACCAATTGTTTGGGGGTCTTGCCTTCGGAAAAGGTCGTGAAGTTCGCAATATCTGTAAAGAGAACCGTCGCAGCTATGCTGTCCCCGCCGATCTTAATGGAGTCCGGGTCCACAAGCAGGGTTTCAATCACGTCCGGATGAAGATACCGCGTGAACACCTTTTTTATATCACGCTTGGAACGACCCTCCATAATGTAGCTGATCGTGGCACTGTACCCGTACGAGAGCACAAATCCGATGAGCGGCATTGAAAGGTTGAGTAAAATCCGATCAGCCTTCCAGAGTAAAATTGTGATGCCGAGAATATATGCTATAACAAGAAGCATAAGAGGGTTTGCAATATTGGGCTTTAATCGCATGAATATAATAAATGTAAGAAAAGCAACCAGAATGACGTGGAGCGTATTTATCCACCACGGGATGATGGTTACAAAATCTTTATTCAAAAAATTACTTAACGCTGTTGCCCATATTTCCATGCCGGGATACGGGTTGATAAACGGAGTTGGACGGAGATCGGAGAGTCCGGATGCGGTTGCACCGAGTATTATGTATTTGTCCTTGAATGTAGTGATCGGCAGAGAGGATTCACCGCCAGTTTGCATCGCGAGGGCTGACTGAAATACAGCTGCAAAAGGATAATACTTGAACACGCCGTCTTTACCGCCAGGTCCATACCAATTTATGAAATATTTATCATCTCTATTAACCGGAACAGAGAGTCCATTTGTGATAAAAACGTTTCTCTTCACGATGATATCTTCCTGCTTCTGTCCGGTGATGAAGCCGCTGTAGGCAACCTGTGGGTAATAATTTCCTTTATATGAATAAATGAGCGGAACTCTTCGGATGATGCCGTCATTGTCAGGACGAATGTTGAGAAATCCTAATCCGTGAGTGGCTTTTAGTAAAATCTCAATCGGTATTATGCCGCCTTTGAAATTTTGCGAATAAAGGGGGCTTTCAACTTGCGGTTCAAGAGAAAACGGTGTAATATCAGGCGTAGTATCGGTTTCATTCATGGTAAATTCTGCGCCAAGAATGACATTTCCTGCTTGTCCGATGAAATGAGCAAATGCGCCGTCTGTTTCGCTGGCATCTGTCTCTGCTCTGTCAATATCGGGATCGTCGAACATCATATCGAAAATAACTGCTTTTGCACCAACTGAAGCAAAATAATTTACCGCAATGCCGTAGAAATTGCGGGGCCATTTCCATAAAACCCCGAAATTCTCGAAGTAATCGAGGCTGGTATTATCAATCGCAACGAGCACGACATTTGAGTCTGCGCACTCCGGAATCGTGAAGGTTCGGAATCGATAATCAACGGTTTTCCACTCAAGCTGTTTGCCAATATCCGTTTCATGAAAAAGAGTTGCTACAATGGCAATGACTGCTGCGATTATCAGCCCGACATACCATTTTTTGTATATTTTACTGAAAAGATGCCCGAAATTCGATTTTTCGTCAGTTCTATTTTTTTTCATAGAGACGCCTTTGTGTTACATTAATTTAACACTATCAACGATTGGATATTTTTTTGTGCAATATTTTTGTCGATTATAGAATTTATACGATACGGGCGTATAATAATGACCTAAACTATAAGATGGTGTTGTAATATTCAAGAGTATGTTATTGACTCTCTTCAACCTTCTCCGCGTGTATCACACCATTAGGCTGAATGAATGACATCCCGGTCACACCCTTTTTATCAATTTTGAATTCCACATAGTAATTTTCGAGATCGCCTATTTGAAATTTATTATCGGCATAAGGATGCAGCTCATACATTGGTTGCCCGGGATAAGTGAGCATGAGTACACCAGATTTGTTGAGTTCAACAGATACCTTAATTCCAGCCAATTCATATGTGCCGGCAAATTGCACAAGATATGCAGGATCAGACATTTTTTCCGGAGGGAGTTTCTCAAAAATGATTGGTGATACAGATGCTTCAAACGGAGCTGACAACCTAAAGATATCTCCCTGAAGATTTGTATGGAATTCTATGAGAATATCTGAATCTGCAAGCAGCCCTTCAGTTGGTTTAAAGATATCGTAATGCCAGTGTTCAAGCGGACTTGCAAAGGAATGATACACAATCAGCAGATCTTTATCATTTTGTTCGATCTGTATCGTGCCATACCCGGGACTTTCATAGACGCCAACGTATTCTTCAAGCTTGTGTGACGGTTTGGTTCCCTTAACTCTTTCTATTGTTTCGGATACTTTCTCAATCTCAGCAAGAGTCTCCTGCTGTACGAGATTTCTTCCATGCCAATCCACAGGTTCGAGATCGAGAAGCTGATCAATGATATAATAACTTGCAATGCTTGTATAACTGGAATTGTTCTGATTGGTCAAAATGACGATGCCGAGATTATCACCAGGAAGCAGGGTTACAAGTGCAGTGAATCCGTCTATATTGCCGCCATGATAGACGTAGGGATGACCTCGATAAGTCTGAATGAACCAGCCCAATCCGTAGGCATAATAAGAGAGTTCCTTACTCGAACTTGTGTGGCTTATGAACATGTGTGGAGTGATGAGATTTTCGACTGTTGCCTCGAGCATGATCTGCGTATCATCGACCGATCCTTTATTGAGGAACATCCTGACCCATTGCGCCATGTCATCAGCACAGGAGTTGATCGATCCTGCGGGACCAACCGCAGAAAGGTTCATGAAATTCATTTTTGCAATCTCGTCATTATCATCTACCTGATATGGCAGAGAATAATCATCTGAATCTTGAGAAGCATCAATAGAAAAGTTGCTGTTGTTCATTCCCAGTGGCATGAAAACTCTTTCATACACCACATCTTCCCAGGTGCTGTTCGCCAGCCTGCCAACCATCAAACCGGCAGTCATATACATGAGGTTCTGATATTGGAAAGTATAGCGAAATGGTTCATTGGGTTCGAGATATCGCAGGCGGTCATATATTTCTTCACGGGAAAAATTTGCACCATACCACATAAGATCATGCCGCGGCAAACCGGAACGATGTGTCAGCAAATCGATAGCTGTCATTTCCTGCGTGGCGAAGTCATCATACATTTTGAAGTCGGGCATATATTCTTTCACCGGAGTATCCCAATCTATAATTCCTTCATCAACAAGGAGTCCAACTGAAAACGCAGTAAATGCTTTTGAAGAAGATCCAATAGCAAAAAGAGTATGAGAGCTCACGGGCAGCTCGTTTTCTACATCTCGATATCCAAAACCTTCTGTCATCAGGATCTCATTATCCTTCACGACAGCCACAGATAATCCAGCCACATGCCATTGCGACATCGTGGAATCTATAAAAGTTCTTATCGCGCTCAGTTTCTCTTCCAGCTTTGCTGCTTCATCGAGTTTTTTCTGCTCAGATTTCCTGATTAGAGAAAAGGGAAAGGCGGCGCCGCGCTGTGTGAATTCACCACTTATTGTGTTGCCATCGTCAGAAAAATTTCCATTAAAAGAAGGTTCACCCGGGACATCTTTAATTGCAAAAGTTACATTAGAATTTTGCAGAATGATATTTTCAAGCGGAAGATCGATCGCCTGTTGAAGGGGAATATCAATAAAACCAACGATTTGGTCGTCCTCAAAAAGAAATTCAACTACTACCTCTAATTCTTGTCCTGGAACTTTTATTGAACCTGCCCATTCTCCAATGAGTGCATTCTCGTCAGCTGACAACAGAGAGAGCATTATAACAAAAATAATGAAAGATAACAAGATGCTTTTTCTGTAATTCATTGCAACTCCTTACGTTGATTTTTCTTCATATTTATACTCTCCACCTTCTGTGGAACCAGAACCATTGCTCGGGATATTTTCTGACCCATTTTTCGAGTTTCGAGGTGAATAACTGTGTATATTCAAGCACGGCATCATCAAGGGAATTTTGTACTTTGGGATAAATCGGGTTTTCGAATTGTAGCACAAAAGTGCCGTTGCCTTGACGATAACAAACAGTAAAAAGTACTGGAACATGGTATTTCAATGATATCTTTACAGTACCTGGATTTGTGAGAGCAGACACACCAAAAAAAGTAGCGGGGACACCGGTTTTTCCTGCATTCTGATCTCCCAGCATGAGTATGCTTCTGTTCGCTTTCAGTGCGTCAATAATTCCACGAAGCGCGCCCTTCTTTGGTATCAAATGCACATTATTGGATTCGCGGAGTTTGTTTATCAAAGTATTGAAATAGTGATTTTTCTGTTTCTTTGCCACCGCATAGATATTGCCCGTGAGATAACCGATGAGCTGTGCTGCCAATTCCCAATTCCCGAAATGACCCGAAAAAACTATGCAGCCCCTTTTTTGTGCCAGCGCTTCATTAAGATGCTCCGATCCACTGATTTGGATGAACTTCTCAAAACTTTCAAATCTCCTTGGAGAAAACCAGCAGAATTCAACTGCAGTATAACCGAAAGAGATATTTATTTCACGTATCAGTTTGCGAATCTCTTTCTCGTTCATATCAGGAAATGCTTCTTCAAGCTGCCTTTTCACAACTGCACACCGTACTTTTACTATATGAAAATTGAGTAGTCCAAGCGTGCGACCGATGCGCCGCGCCGCAGAGAGCGAAAAGAGATTTATCGTTCGGAAGAGTGTTCTGAAGAGGAGCGTTTCGAGATAGTAAACAAACATTAGAAGATTTTTTTCAGGTGGTCTTTTGCGTTCATATCCATGAGAATGACATTTACATCGGCATCAGCGAACATGCTTTCAGCGAGTTTGTCTGGGTAAGAATCAGCGATATACACAATCTTTATCTCTGCATTCACGATCATCTTTGCGCAGATTGAACAGGGCTGATTTGTACAATACATAGTCCCGCCTTTTACCGACACGCCGTTAACTGCTGCCTGAATAATTGCATTCTGTTCTGCGTGTATTCCGCGGCAGAGTTCATGGCGTTCACCGGAAGGCACATTCATTTTTACCCGAAGACAGCCCACGTCCGCGCAGTGGGGAACTCCTTTCGGTGCACCGTTATAACCGGTTGAAAGGATTTGGTTATCACGCACGATTATTGCACCCACTTTTCTGCGAAGGCATGTGGAGCGGGATGAGACGAGTTCGGCGATCTGCATAAAATATTCATTCCAAAAGGGACGTTCGGTTTTCATTGGTTTCCTTTAATTAATAATTTTAATGAGACAAAATTTTATCAACCTGCTCCAATACGAGATTTGGAGGAAGGTCTTTCATGCATTTAAAATGACCTTTTGAGCAGCTATTGTTTCCATGAAGCGAGCATGGACTGCAATCGAGATTGAGAGTGAGAACTTCCGCATTTGGATTCAGGGGAGCAAAACCGAGCTTAGGATGAGTGGGTCCGAAAAGTGCTATTTGAGGAACTTCGAAGGCAGCAGCTATATGCATGGGTCCGCAGTCACCACTTATGAACAGATTGGAATGTTTAATTATTACTGCTGATAATAT
>CAYUTH010000013.1:0-21803 GCA_964447485.1 uncultured Candidatus Cloacimonadota bacterium
CTGCAAGGTTGATTGCACTGAGACCTCTCTGTACCTGGATCGAGGATGTTGCATCGCCAACTCCATCCCAGTTTGACCAGTAAACCCAGCCATTTTCCATATCATTGACCGGCACACCATTGATCATAATAGCGATGTTTCTCTGGTCAAAACCACGAATATTCACACGTGCATCACCTGCACCACCACCTTGCATGGTAGAATACACACTGGGAGTACTCTTGAGAACCAGTGGAAGGTCGCGAGAACCGAGGTCCATTGCGATCTCTTCATGGCTTACGTCAGTATAAGCAATAGGAGTTGCTTCTTCTGCCCTGTCTGCAAATACTGTCATACCAGGAATTCCAATGTCCTTAACAGTGAGGGTGAAATTCACTGTAGAGGTCAAGCCGTCCTTGATCTCAACTTCTTTTTTCATTAACTCATAACCGAGATAGCTCACTGCAACAGTATACATACCTTCTGGAACATTCTTCAAAAGAAATGTGCCGTTATTGCGAGTCAGCATACCAAACTCGGTTCCTTCGATATAGACATTTGCATCAGCGATCGGATCGCCATTCTTTTCGTTAGTAACTTTACCTGCCAAATTGCCAGCGCCTGCTGCAAAGGCAAAGGAGGTGAGCATGAATAACGAAACTAAGAGAACAATAAGTACTTTTTTCATAGGTGTACTATCCTCCCTATATTATTTGTATTAACAAAATCCACTCATCCGAAAAGTATTAGATGAATACCTATCAATGATATTAACATGCCTATTTTCATTCTTATTGCGTATGACTGTGCGAGTATATAGTGAAAATGTAGATGGATGTAGTATCCCTAGCAGTTTCTTGCGTTTTTTTAACTTCTTTCTTCTTAAGAAATTTTTCAAAGCTTTACTACCTTTTTTTAGTTTGGATGAAACTTTATCAACCTTAGCGATATAATAAAATGGCTGTCAAATTTTTTTTTATAAATCTGTAAAATGCAAAATAATAGTAAGTTAACTCTTGTTTGTCGTATTCGGCTCCAAGTCCTCCCTCCTCCATTTCTCCTCTAACTTTCTTCTATAGCGTTGCTTACGTGTGTATGCAATTACGAGAAGTATCGGTATTATTATCCAAAATAATCCAAATCCGGAATAAAGAATTGCAAGAACAGAATGGGATGAAATTGACTTCTTCGCAGCATCAAGGAAGGATTGAGCAGACATTCCAAATGCCCTTGTAAAGGACGTTTCAAAATCTTTGCTTGTATGAATATAATCCATAAACTCGTAATATTTTTGCTTATCAAATCGTTTAAGAAGGTAGCGAAATGTAAAATAACTCTGCAGATAAAAAATCTCAACTTTCTTTTGAACTTCGGGGTAATGATAAGAATAAAGCTGCAGATCGAGCACATTTCCTTTGAGCGCATCAGTGACAAATTGTACTTCCCTATTGATGTTCCATTCTTTTGCATAATACTGCACAAATCCTTCTTCGAACCATAAGGGAAGAAATGTTTTTAGCGCTATTGAACGAAGCACAACATGAAGATATTCATGGGTGAGTACTTTATAAAATTCTGTATGTGGAGGAAGGTTTTTAGGATTTCTGATTATTATTTTTGAAAGTGCGGGGATTGCCATCGCAATACTACTCTCCGGCAATTTCCCGCGTGAAATATACTCATCAAATTCCTTTTTTGTGTGTGTGAGAACCAGTTGAGTAATTGGCACATCATAAAAACCCACTTCCCTGTTTACCTGAGTCACAATTCCAGAAAATTTATCTAATACATCTTCAGCAACCTTGCGGTCTTGAGTTTGAAAGGAAATTATCACATAGTCATTCTGCAATATATCGGATAAGGCAGAGCCGCATAACACAAAAATAATAACTATAAGTAAAGGTACTGTTTTCGAACTAAATTGCTTTTTCATGAACAATAAAAATCTAACTAATATAATATTTTTTGTCCAATAATTCTTAATTTCATTGACATATCAGGTGATGAGTATAATACTTTTTTAGGAGAAAAAATGAATATTTTAAATTATATATTAGTGATTATACTATTGTTAATTCAATGTAGCGTCCTTAATGCTGAGCCCCAAAAAGGAGACGATACCATGAGTATATTAAAAGAGTTGAATACTCCCATTTTCTGGGCAGAAGGTCATCCCGGAAAGTTAGATAGAGAAGAGTGGAAAATCGAAGTAACCGGATTGTGTGATAGTCCACACGTTTTTACATGGCAGGAACTCCAAATGATGCCAAAAACCATTGCTGATGCGCGTCTCACAAGTGTCACCCGCTGGAGTGTCCGCGGAAATTGGGGTGGAGTAAAACTTGCTGATATACTTGAAAAAGTGCACGCGGATTCAACTGTTCAATTTATCAGATTCTGGTCAGTAGGACATGATTATGACACTTCAATTCCAATCGATATTGCAAAAAAAGAAAGAACTCTTCTTGCATATGAGATCGATGAAGTATATCTTGAAGAGGATTATGGCGGTCCGGTTCGCATATTTTGTCCCTATTTATGGGGATATAAATCAGCGAAAAGTCTTGTGAAAATTGTTCTCATGGATCATTATGAGCCAGGCTTCTGGGAGGTTCGTGGTTATTCTGATTCCGGTAAGATCAAAGCAGGAAAAGTGCTTGATATAAATGACAATCGTAAGGTAAAAAAAATACCCGATGGAGAAGTGATCGAATTTCTAAAATGACCAATTCCCCATCGGGAATACATATTTCAAAGTGTACGTTTAGTGTATATAAATATTCTCCCAGTTTATATAACCGGATCTGGTTTTATACCAGTCAGTGTAAACCGTGCCACCACTTTCAGCCCATTGTGCAAAATGATTAAATCCATCAATAATAGGAATAGTTTCTATCATATAAACACAGCCTTCTGAAACATTCACACCCCAGGGAAGTCCATTACTAGTCCTGAAATAAATACCGGCAGCAGGATTTGAAGCATCATCTCCAGAATCAAAAAGCGCAGTATTCATTGAGTCAGTTGGAGGGTAATTTGCAAGATGTATCTCGTGGCTTCTTTCATTGTTTACATATATAAAAGGATTATAGGGTGGAAAATAGATTGGATTATTTCTGTCACTGTTCCATGTATACCATGCGGGATCATTGCCACTGACATATTGCACAGGAATTACTACATCGAACACGACAGGAGTAAAATACGCCATCGATTCTTCGGTGTTAGTCCATTCACCTGAAGGTGATCCAAGTGCTTGGTGTACATCAAAAATAAATACTATCGTGTTGTTAGTTTGCTCAACTGATAATCCTTGTGGAAGTGTTGTAGTAACTGTTCCATTTATATAACAAATGTCAGGTAGTTGCACAGCAAAGGAAATTTTGTAGCTTGCACCGGTTGCTCGAATTGTAAATTTTGAGTCAATTTCAAAGATTTTTCGATAATATCTATGTGCTGGTTGTACATAGATATACTGATCTGAGTAATATTTTTCAGTCCAGTCTGCATCAATAACAAGGTCGTTCAAATCATAGTCGCCAGTATTCGGCCACAAATCTTCGAACATAACTGTTCCGTTATAGTATTTGTATTCATAGCAGCATTTTGAGCCGGTAGTGGCATCTTTCGGAAGAATGAACGAATCGATGAGCTCGCCTTCTGTTGTAGTCGTTTTGTTAATTGTAAGTTTCTTGATGTATTCACCCGTTTGAAGATACACATAACTCCTATAGGATGGCAATATGATTATATCTTCATATACTCCCGTTGAATCTGTCATGGTCGCAACGACCTTTTCATCCAGGAGCAGGGTGTCCTTCGGAGATTTTGTGTCTCCTGCATATTCGAGGAATAGGTTGAAGTCAGTCTCAAGAGGTCCGGTAATTTCAACTGTAACCATACGTGTAGTATTAAAGGCGAAATTGGGATCAATGTTAAGATCATGCATGCTCTTGTTGTCATCTTTGTTCCACCAGGAACAACTTACAAGAATAGCTAAAAGCAGAATAGCTATGAAAAAATTCTTTTTCATCTTTGCCCTCTTTCAAAAATTTGATATGATATTTATTTCGGTATGATATTTTTTGTCAACAAATTTGACACATTTCTTGACGAGATTTTCCTTGAGTTGAGTGTAATATATGAAATTTAAAATAAATTGTTTGTTGAGGTTTAATAATATGAATAAGAAAAGTTACATTTTTATTACAATAGTCCTGCTTCTCTTAGTGGTAATTTTTTCAGGTTGCGCTAGAAAAAAGCCCGACCGGGTTAAAGACTTGATTGCTGATCTTGATTATGTGGATAAGTTTATTCAGATTGAAGCTGCAGAAGAGCTGGCAGAAATTAAAGACCCTCGGGCTGTTGATCCTCTTATTGCAATATTATCAGATCCAAATGAAGAAGTCCGCACTGCCGGAGTTATTGCCCTTGGCAAACTAAAAGATCCGCGTGCTATAATTCCACTCATACAGATGTTCCGGGATGAAAGTCTTGGTGTGCGAAAAAATGCTGCGATCGCACTCCAGAATATGGGTTTTGAGTCCATTGATCCGCTCATTGGATCACTTAATGATCCTGACGCGCGTGTGCGTGAAAATGCAGCTGAAGCTCTCGGCAAGAAAGCTGAACCAAAAGCTGTGGTACCATTGATCAATTTACTGGCGGATAAAGATATGGAAGTTCGTCAGGCAACAGTAAATGCGCTTGCCATGATCGGAGACGAGCGTGCAATAGCACCTCTTGAGCAATTATTGGTTGTGGAAGTAAAATTACAAAATTGGGATATTGTCGAAGATATTCAAGATGCCCTGCAAGGATTGGGTCAAGCAGAAATTTATTTCAAAGAAAAAGATTAATTCAAGTCCAAGAATTTTGGATCAATCCCAGTCAAAACCTTCCTTCTTTAAGAATGCTTGTGCCTGGATATCACCCAAACGAGCAGCTTTCTTGTAATATTCAAGCTTCTTCACTTTATTATTTACCTGCTCATACGCATCACCAAGAACAACTAATGCATTCACCATTGTCGAATCCATCGTAACCGCTTTTATAAGGTATTCAATTGATTTGTTATAATTTCCTTGCTGAAAATACACAAATCCCGCGTTATCAAATGCTTTGGGAAAATTCTTATTAATATCGATCGAACGAAGCAAATAGTCTAGAGCTTTGTCATTATCTTTTTGAAATGCGTACACTGTGCCCAGACTGTACATCGCCATTGAATTTTGAGAATCCAAATCAAGCGCATTAGTGTAAGCTTCTTCAGCTTTTTTATAATTGCCATTCATGAACTCAGTATATCCTTCCTTAAAAAGTGCGGCAAGCGCTTCCCTTTTATTGCTGAATTCGACTGTATTTTCATCTTTAAATTTGTCTTTGATAAGAAAATCAAACTGGTTTGAAGATCCTTCGTTTTGGGTATATGAAATATCATTAGATTGAATCTTCGTAGGTTTTACCTCTTCAGGAAGATTTTCAACATCGCCCGCATTCTGATCTGTTTTTCCAAGAAGCTGTTCAAATTTCTGATAAAGGTCCGTTGTGTTCACAGTCTCTCTTTCATCAACTATTGGCTTTTGAACAGGATCTTCTGTAATAACTTCGCTCACTCCCGGAGCTTTAATTTCGACATTTTCCTGAACTGGTGTGTTCTCATCCATTGTATACACAATAGTCGACTGCACCCCATCATCAGAAATTTGCGTATCAGAGCCGATCACCACAAAATCATCAGAATTCATTTTTGTATTCTTATCCTCAGAAAACACAAGATCTTCCTGGTACTCGTATCCAAGACTGTTTGCATAGTTGATATGCTGAATTCCTTTGCTCATATCACCCTTCAACCCAAGGGTTACACCAAGTTTATAATGAGCTTCAGCATAGTTTGGTTTGAGTTTGATCGCTTTTTCAAACCATGTGATCGCTTTATCAAAATCCCTTTTCTTGGCATACATATTACCCATTCCATAACAAGCATACGCATTATTTGGATCAAGCTGGATCAATTTATTAAGAGTCGATTCTGCTTTTTCAAACTCTCTCATTTCCGTATAAGCACGAGCAAGATTATAATAACTATCCGTATAGTTAGTCTGCACACTTATAGCCATTTCATAGTCCTTTATAGCTTCGCGTAACTGTCCAAGACTTTCATGCGCATTGCCAAGATTATTATAAACCTGGGGAAGTTCGGGATTAATAATTTTCGCTTCATTAAAGTGCTGTATTGCTGCCTCATGAGCGCCCAGGATACTCATAATAATGCCCATATTATTATGAGCTTCCGCATCGTTCGGATTATACTCCAACGACTTCTCGTACCACGCCAACGCTTCCTTATAACGCTTAAGCCCCTGAGCTTCTATCGCAAGTTGAAAATTATAATATGAAGAGCCGGTCAGCGGTTTATCCACCACAACGTCTTTCTTTGTAAGCTGTGTTTGGGTTTGCTGTGCGGTGAGTTCTTCTGCTGGTTTTTCATCTTGTGGTTTAGTTATTTCCTGAGTTGTTTCTCCGGAGAAGACCTCACGCAATCTATTCATAATTGTATCTTCATTCGCCTCAAATTCAGCATTGATATAGTACACATTGTCTTCCCTGCTCTCTTCAATGACCTCATTCAATGAAACAAGGGGCTTGAGCATCTCGACATTATTGGTGGAAAGAGTATCATTCTTATCAATTGTATTCCAGAGAGTCGTAAATTTCGCATAGGAAAATAATTCTTTTATCAACTGTGATTTCATGTCCCCTACTGCTTTGACCTGCGCTTGCTCGGCAGTCATGCTTTGTGGCGCATAAAATGAATTCTGCCGCAGATAGGTTTTTGCATATACTATACTCGTGAGAAGGCAAAAAAAACTAATCAGGAGCACTAGTTTTTTCATAGGAACTATCTCCTTACTGTGATCTTTATAAATGATTTTTTTATGAAATCTCAAAACCCTGTCAATGAAAAAATGTGTAATCTTAAGAATGTTTACAAAATCCTTTTCGTAATATACTTTGAATTCATCAACCGCGCAACCGCCATATAGTTTGGAAAAAAATTTAGTTTATCTCCAACTTTATATTTATCAGTTGAGGTGCTCTTGTTTCTGTTCAACCCCAGATCAAAAACCGTCATATCTGAAGTAGTACCCAAAAAAGATATATTTTTGTCTTGTGGTTTTATGTTTTTTACATCAACATCTAATACACCAAAATCTACTATCGCACGATAGGATTTATTTACATTCTCGGGATAGTTAACCGAACCTGTGTGTCCCACATATCCTTCAGAGATTGAACCACTGGGTGTAATTTCTTTTTTTTCAACCTCTATTATATTTGCATTAAGTTCAAATATGTCGGTTGATAATCCATCGAACTTTTTA
Organism: uncultured Candidatus Cloacimonadota bacterium; assembly: GCA_964447485.1. Taxonomy (GTDB): domain Bacteria; phylum Cloacimonadota; class Cloacimonadia; order JGIOTU-2; family JGIOTU-2; genus Celaenobacter. The sequence continues at coordinate 7,365 of CAYUTH010000013.1, forward strand.
TTATTAAAAGGGGACGTCCCAAGAAAGACCGCCTCACCAACACGGAAATGATTGATTGCAATCGGTATTTTTTTTCTCATGACAAGAGGTAAAGTGATCGAACTACCACCAGAAATCAAGGCTAACTTCCGGTTAAAGCGTGCTTCCAAAAGTTGTTTATATAATGATAATTGGATCATCTTATCATACGTGGGTTCAACCCCATACATACAGCCAAGATTTGTGCCAAGCCCGATAATTTTAATATTTGAAAACTCAAAAACCTTGTCATAAAATTCTAAGATATTCTCCCTTATAACTCCTTCTCGTAGCTCCCCCATTTCGATCATAATAATGATCTTATGTATCTTATTCCTCGTTCGTGCTTCTTGATTAAGGGCTTCAATCGTTTCGAATGAACTATTTAATGAAATATCAGCATATTCCACGACTGAAGGAATATATTTAATTGCTGGAGGTTTAATATACATCGTTTCAATATCCGGATTGATTTCTTTAATACACCTCAAACCTGTTAATCGTGAATCTCCTAATGAGTTAAGTCTTTTAATGATTGGATTTTGAATAATCTCGCTGAGTATCTTTTTATGTCCACTTAGTATTTTTACTATGAGTGTCCAGTCTATTGAATTTGATTCGAGAATTGTTGATACTTTTTCGATATTTCTAATGATCTTTTTTTTCTTTATCAGAAGTTCTGCCATCAAGCATCCTTCCTATATCTCATTTCAACATATTTCGGTTCAAATCCAACACGTTCATACAATCTTTTGGCGGGATTATTTTTCTCCACATGCAATGCAACATCTCCTTTGCATTCTTCAATCGTCTTACGAAGCAATGAACTCCCAATTCCTTTACCTCTGAAATCTTTGTGTACAGCGATATACACAAGCACATTTTCAGGAATATATGCAGACATCCCGGTTTGGTTAACAACAGTTGCTCCAATCAGGTTATCTTCATTTAATACAATAACTACGAATCCTCCTTTTCCATCACTTTTTGAAAAAGCGTAGTGAACAGATTTTTCAATTGCAATTTTGGGATCACCATATTGACCGAGATGTTCATAAAGAAAATTTTCAAACTTATCTAATGCAACTTCCGATTTCATTTGAGAATAATCATGGATGGTTATATATTTCATGAAACTCCTTTCTACACGAGAGGAAAAGCCTATCAACAGGCATGTCAAGAAATATTTTTACCTTACTAACACCTCCAAAGGAAGGTCAAAAACGAGAAAATCGTTATTCCTGTCCCAGCTTGTAAAACCATTTCCTTCAATCCAGGCTAATAACTCATTATCTTCAGGAATAAGGATTTGTATTTCGCTCTTTTTACGATCTTGCGCAGTTTTCTTTGCAAAATTGAGGAGTGAATCACGAATAAGACTATTCTCCGCTTCGAGAAAACTTATCCAGAAAGTGTAGGCATAATAAATTTCAGAAAATAGAATAAGTCCTTTTATGATACCATTCTCAACCAATACACCAAACTGCTTCTTCGCATAGAAGTCTGCGAGCATCTGCTCTGTCGTCGTATACAGCACCCATCCTTTTGATAAGAGATTCTTGCATTTTTTCAGATAGGATGAGGTGAGTATGTAGTCTTTAAACTCATTGTAAGAAATTTCATGTATGATATTTGGGAAAATTTTGATCTTCTCTTTTCTCTTTATCTCAATATTTTTCAACGAACATGTCAGCATTCTTTTAAATCCACATCTCTCAGCTGGAACGATTGAACCGTAATTCTCAAAATAGGTGGCAAAACGGATTGAAGTGAGATCGTGACGTTGTGAGAGGATTTTCAAATAATATTCAGTGAAGTATCTCGCAATTCCTTTTACCTCTGAGTTCTGATCTTTTCTTAATCCTTCCAGCCATACATCGGTTGGAGTAAGATAGGTCATTTTACCGAATGCAATAAGTGTATCTTCTTCAAAAAGTCCGACAAATTCTCCATAAGGGTCAGCAACCCAATCATCAAAAATTTGCGGAATATAATCATCACCTTCCCAAATATCTTTGGAAATCTGAAGCGCTCTCTCTTTATGTTCAGGAGTTATTTTTTTAATTTCCATGGTGTTAAATGCATTTTTTCTTGCCTGATTGTCAACGAAATTATTGACGTAAATTCATTAATAGTTCCATTAAAAATAAAAGACATAGGAGCACACATGAACGCAATCACTTCAAACAATGCACCAAAGGCAATAGGACCCTATTCACAGGCAATTATGCACAACGGAATGCTTTTTATTTCCGGACAACTCGGTGTAAATCCTAAAACAGGCATCTGGGGAGAAACATTTGCAGAACAGGCAAAACTTGTATTCGAGAATCTGCAAGCAATTCTTACAGACGCAGGTATGGATTTTGGGAATGTCGTAAAAGTAAGTGTATTCTTAAAAGACCTCGGACATTTCGAACTGCTCAATGACCTGTATAAAAAATATTTTGTCCAGCCCTATCCTGCACGGGAAGCATACCAGGTAGCAAAACTTCCCAAGGATGCTGAGGTAGAGATCTCACTTATTGCGATGAAGTAGCAGTCACATCACAGCTTTTCAGTGAAGCTCGTGAACAAGGTTCCTCTTTTTTCACTGTACCTATATTATGAATGAACATTCATCAAGAAAAATTAATTTGACAAAGGAGGAGATAAATATAAAAAAGGCATTAAACATGATTGGGATATTATAAAACATTAATAAATGCATTGAACGGGAGAAAATATGAACGAAAATTGCGTAGTTATGAATTATAATTTGAATACTATTCTAATTATTTTAAGAGGTGTTTTTACATAATAGGACTTTTTATGAAATACAAGTAAATAGTATCTTATTTCATAAAATGAAAAAAAATAATAGAATTTTAGATTTTTAAGGAAGCAACATGAAAACAATAAAAACAGTTCTCATAATTTTTGCATTTTTAATTTTACATTTTATATTCTCCATTCAGCTCTCAGCAGCAGACACATGGACAAAGACCTATAATCCTTTTTGTGAAGAATATGTACCCAATAATGGCTGGATAGAACTTGAAGTAGATTATGTGGTTGAAGATGTATTAGTAACCCAAGACGGTGGATATGTGGTGAGTGGTTCTTTTGATCGCTGGATAGATGACGAACCACCATTTTGGTTTGATCATTGGGGTTTCCTGATGAAAACAGATTGCGATGGCAACCTATTGTGGGCTAAAGGAGACTCGGTTGTTTTTTTATCTGAGAATGATAATTATGCTTGTGTCGAGACAGAAGATGGTGACCTTATTAGTGTAGGGTATTGTTATTGGGGTGGTGGATATATGATAAAGAGAGATTCGGAAGGAAATAGACTCTGGGCAATTCCTTACAATGACTTTGGCGCTAATTCTATGTGTCAGACAAATGATGGAAATGTTGTATTAGGAGGTGTGATAGAGAGTGAAATCGCTTTACGAAAATTAGATCTTAATGGCAATACTCTCTGGACAAAATCCTACAATTGCGGTTATACCTCAATTGCGCAATCTATCACTCAAACTTATGATAATGGCTTTGCTTTAACCGGATTAGCAAGCGGAAATGGTTATGATATAATTGTCATGAAAACTGATGAAAATGGCGACTCTCTTTGGACACGAACTTTTGATGGATATGGATATTATATTGATCAAGGCAATTGTGTTATTGAAACATTAGATGATAACATTCTTGTCTGTGGTAGCCTAGATCATCCACCACCAATTTATAGTTATGGTTTTATAGGAAAATTTGGTAATACAGGAGATACTATTTTTATTCACCAACTTGAAGGATTGAATATTCGTTCATGTTTACAAGATGACGATAATAATTATGTAATTTATAGTGGTGGTGCTATGCTTAAAACTAACGATGAAGGAGACACTTTATGGTATAATGCACTCCCATATTGGGGAAATGGTGGGGATAGGTGCTTCCAAAAAGTTAGTAATGGTTTTCTTTGTTTAGGAAAAACATATAATGCAATTATATTAACAAAAACCGATTCAAATGGTCAAATCACTGCTATTGATGATCCAAGTAATCCTAATAATAATCTTTTAATAAGTTTATTTCCAAATCCTATAACGAATAATTGTACAATTACGCTATATAGTAAAATTTCATTGAAAAACCCAACTATTATGATCTATAACATTAAAGGACAACTGGTAAAAGAATTACATATTGAGAATTACAAATTAGGAATTCATGAGATCAACTGGGATGGGAAATCTTTCAATGGGAAGGAGGTGCACAATGGTATATACTTTCTTAAGTTAGAAAGCGATAATTACAGGGCAGTAAAAAAAGTAACAAAAATAAAATGATCCGTGAAAAAATAGGAGTGCATAATGAAAAAAATTATATTTTTTGAGTGGTGGTGTCACACTTTGGGCATTTTTATGATATATAAGTAAAGAATGTTTTGATGATGAATGAAAAATGAATATAAATGAGATAAGAATGAAATATAATTTTAGATTATTAATAAAGGAAAGCAGCATGAAAACAATAAAGAAAATTACCCTGATTTTTACCTTTTGCCTTTTATCTTTTACCTTTTACCTTTCTTCTGATACCTGGGTAAAAACTTACAGACCTTTTCAGGAACCATACATGCAGGATAAATATTGGGTGGAAGATGTAATTATAACACAGGATAGCGGGTACGTGGTGAGTGGAAGCTTTGAGCTTTATGATGATTTTTTTTATGAAAATTGGGGATTTCTGATGATAACAGATAGATATGGGAATATACTCTGGGCTTCCAAAGATAGTGTTGATTTTATGAGTTACAATGGATACTCGGTTGAATTTGTTGAAACTTCTGATGGAGGTTTTCTCACCATTGGATTCCAGGGATTTGCCGGAGATCGCTATATAATGAAAAGAGATTCGGAAGGAAATTATTTATGGGCTCTGCCTTATGGCAATAACTTTGGAGTATTTTCTATGCATAATACACACGATGGGAATGTTATACTCGCAGGTAGATCTGATTATAATGCAGCATTGAGAAAGATAACCGAAGATGGTACGACGCTCTGGACAAAGATCATAGATGTGGGGACGAGTATTGCTTATTCGGTGTATGAATGTACTAATGGCGATTATGTTTTAACAGGAGTGGATTATGATAATTATAATATTTTAGTTATAAGAACTGATTCCCTTGGCGATTCACTCTGGACAAGAACCTTTGAAGGACTCGGGGGACATGATATTGGGAACTGTATCATTGAAACTGATGCGGGTAATATCTTTGCAGGCGGATGGATTATCAATAATGGTCATAATGGATTTTTGTGGAATTTAGATTCTTCAGGAAATACGATATGGACTCATATTTATGATGATGGATCAATGTATTACATTCTATCTTTATTAGAAAATAATGACAATCATTTTATTATTCTTGGTAGCAAATTGATGAAGATAAACAATATTCCAGAAGTAATTTGGAATGAACCTCTGACTGGAGATGATTTTGGACAAGGCGATAAAAATCTACAGGAAACATCAGACGGTGGATTTCTTTGTGTAGCAACTGAAGATTATGGTGATCGTATTGTTCTTAATAAAACCGATTCGTTGGGGCAGGTGTATTCTATAGATGAACCAGGAACTATAAATCCTATTTCAATTACTATATTTCCCAATCCTCTTAGAGAAGATTGTAACATTTCTCTTAATAGTAAAGTATCATCGAAAGATCCCGTTGTTTCTATCTACAACATAAAGGGGCAACTTATCAGAGAATTAGAATGTAGTGCTTCGGATTTAGAATTTCACGCAGTGTGGGATGGGAAATCTTTCGATGGGGAGGAGGTGCAAAATGGGATATACTTTCTTAAATTAGAAAGCGATAATTACTCAACAGTAAAAAAAGTAACAAAAATCAAATAACCCGGAAACACCGGATATTTGATTAAACGAAAACAAAGGAGCAAACGATGAAAAAAGCACTGTTATGTATTGCACTCTTCTGTGCAATCACAGGTTATATCTATGGCGACTCTGCCGTAGATTCCACACGGAGCATGAGTTCTACACATTTAGGCGCAATTAGAAATGCCTTTAGTGGAGGAGACGCTGGAGTAGAGCATTATTGGGAAAAATTTGTTGACACGACACCGACAAAAGAAGATTCAACGAGAATATTTGATTTGTATGGTATAAAGCAATATAATTTATTCAATTCACATTTATATACCAAAGAAGCTCTCTGGGGTGCTGTCGGTCTTGAAACTTGAAACTGGAAACTGGAAACTTGACATACAAAATCCGAGTTTTCATTATACTATTTCAAATAATATAATTAAGGTGCAACAATGAAAAATAAATTTATATTTCTTCTTTTTACTTTTACCTTTTGCCTTTTATCTTTTTCCTTTCTTTTCGGGCAGGATACCTGGACCAAGACCTATAATCCCTTTTGTGAAGAATATATACCAGATATGGGCTGGATAGAACTTGAAGTAGATTATGAAGTTGAAGATGTATTGGTAACCCAAGATGGGGGATATGTTGTGAGTGGTTCTTTTGACCGCTGGATAGATGATGACCCACCATTTTGGTTTGACCATTGGGGTTTTCTGATGAAAACAGATTGCGACGGCAACCTATTGTGGGCAAAAGGAGACTCGGTTGTTTTTATGGATGAAAATGGATATGAAGTTAATTTTACAGAAACAGAAGATGGTGATTTTATTAGCATTGGAGATGATGATTTTGGTGGTGGGTATATGATAAAGAGAGATTCAGAAGGAAACCGAGAATGGGCTATTCCTTATCATCCGGCTGAGCAAGGATTAGGTGTTTTCTCTATGCAAACAACAGAAGATCACAATATAATACTTGCAGGACGTTCCAATTACAATGCAACCTTAAGAAAGATAACCCCTGATGGAGTAACTATTTGGACACAAGTTTACGATGTGGGGAGTAGTATGGCTTATTCTGTATATCAAAGAAGTGATGGAGGATATCTACTTACTGGAATTAGTTTCCCGGGGGATGATGATATATTAGTAATTAAAACAAATGCAAACGGTGATTCACTCTGGACACGAACTTTTGATGGATATGGAGATAATGATTATGGTTATTGTATAATTGAAACTAGTGAGGAAAATTATATTTCAGTTGGGAGGGTAAGAAATGCAAAAAGTTATTACGGTATAATAATAAAATTAGATACCCTTGGAGATATACTCTGGACAAAAATATTAGATGATGGCTTACTCCATTGGATAGGTTCAGCGGTTCAAACAAAAGACAACAATTATGTGGTGCAAGGGGGTAAATTAGTAAAGATTGATGAAAATCAAAATGTTATTTGGGAAGAACCTTTGGTTGGTCAAGTTTTCGGAGGTGGAGATAGAAATCTTCAGGAAATCTCTGATGGTGGATTTATATGCACAAGTGTAATAAATTGGGGTGATTACATTGTACTTAATAAAACCGATTCATTAGGACAGATTTATTCTATTGAAGAGCCAGGAAATCAGAATAATATTTCAATAAACATATTTCCAAATCCAATATTAGATAATTGTACAATATTGTTTAATAATTACATAACATTGAAAGATCCGCATATTACTGTCTATAACATCAAAGGACAAAAGATCAGGGAACTGAAAGTTGAGAATAATGTCTTAGGAATTCATGAGATCAACTGGGATGGGAAATCTTTCGATGGGAAGGAGGTGCACAATGGGATATACTTCATTAAATTAGAAAGGGATAATGATTCAATAGTCAAAAAAGTAACAAAAATCAAATAACCCGGAAACACCGGATATTTGATTAAACGAAAAAAAGGAGCAAACGATGAAAAAAGCACTGTTATGTATTGCAGTATTCTGTGCAATCACAGGTTATATCTATGGCGACTCTGCCGTAGATTCCACCAGGACTATGAGTTATAACCACTTGTATGCAATTCGGAATGATTTTAATGGTAATGACCCAGTAGCAAGGCATTATTGGTTGAAATTTAAAAGCCATTCTACAAAAGATGATTCACTTGAAATACTTGAAACAGATGGAATAATAGATGATATATTTGAAGAGAATCTATCTAATACACATAAATATGCCAAAGAAGCTATCTGGGGTGCAGTAGGACTTGATATGCCATACAATGTAACTGATTCTATGAAACTTGATTTAGCCAGAGATTATCTTCTTGTTCCTGATAATCCTGAAGATTACCTCAATCTTGAAGAAATCTGGGATTATTATGGCATAACTACAAATTCAGGCTGTACTAATATAGGAGTTCTTACTATAAATGTTGCATTAATGGTGGATATGCTCTGGAATTATGTTAATGATACGGATAGAATCGCAATGTGTGCAAAGTTGGATTCCCTTGCAGATACGCTTCATTATTATATTGATAGGAATAAAGAAACATGGGGGCTTGGAGATAATCCCAGATTTTTTATGCCAAATGCACCATCTGCCGCTCTTGGGTATGCAGGTTGTGTTTTGGGGGACACTTGCCATATTAATTTTGCTAAAGAAATGATATTTGACTATGAAATTCCTTATTTAGAGGATCCACAATATGGCTTTCTTGATTTTATGACAACTAATGCAAACTATCTTGGAGAAGGACTTACCTATTTTGGGTGTAATACATATTCGGGCGTGTATGTATTTTTTAGCGCATATTTAAGGATGTACGGGGAGAATCTCTATAATAGAGATATAGTGAAAAATACGATATCCAATGTTGTAAATATGATAAGACCTGACATGAGACAATTGACGTTAGATGATAGTTATTCTCATGTTAATCCTCCACCCTCATCTTACTTTTATCAGGAAGAATTTATACAAGCTTTATGGGAGTTTTACTATAATACTAATAATCCTACCATAGATAACAATATACGATGGTATTTTAACGAATTCAAGAATAGATATAATAAATATCCTCCGCTTGTTCACTGGCGTACTTATTTTCAACCAATTTTTTCTTACAATCCGGATAAGAATATTAGTATTTTAGACAATCCAAATTATACTATTCCGGAAAGTATTACTAATGGTTCCTATACGGATGATGAGTTCACAGTTTTAGAAATGGTATAAATACTCAGGCAGATTTTGAAAATAGTATTCAGATGTATGTAAATTATGATAATGCATTAAATCCTAGTTTTCATGAACATAGTGACCAAACTAGTTTTCAGCTTTTTGCTTATGAAAAATATCTGCTAATTGATCCTGGTTACAAAACTAGCGGTTATTCAAACTGGGCTCGTAATGGTATTCACTGGCTGCATAGCCCTTATGCTCATAACTTAATTATCATAAATCCGGATTCAGTAAATGAAGTTGAGCATCTTGCACATGATTATAATGGTGATCCTAATACATCTGATTCAACTAATAATACTATTCCCTTGCAGACAAAGGAACCTTTGTTTAGAAAAGTAGTTAATCCGGCTAATCCACAAACTATTACTGTACCGAATCCTTCTTATAAAGAGTATTTCATTGATAATCAGCAAATTGAGAAACTTAAAATTTACATGGATTATATAATAGATCCGGTTGAAGATGATACAATAAGAGTAGAGAGAAACTTCTACTTTCTGGAAAAGGAATATTTTGTTATTATGGACAATGTGCATAATACGGGTGCAGATAATTCAAATACCTTTTGGAATACCCTTCATTTTAGACCCTATACTTATAGTAACAATAATGTAAGCATAGATAATGATGGCATATTTTCTCTCTATGCTGACGATAATGTAGAATTGCATGGAGTCGTTGGTTCATCAACTCCGTTCTATATAGGGATTGATGCTGAAAAACCCTTTGGTTGTTACATTTATAATTATTCTCATAATTATCAACATAGAAGGTTGAAGTCAGTTACAGAAGCGGTCAACACAAAATATATAACTATTCTTTTTCCATCAGAATCAGCAGGTAGTCCAATTACTAATATTTTAGATGGGGATTCTTATTACGCAGTCGAGATATATGATACCTCGAAATCTCCTATCGAGAAATCCTATTATGCGGTTTCAGACAGTTTATTGGATGTATCCTTCACAGATATAGATATTAACAGTGATGCAGGATTTGTCGGACTAACATATAGACCCGGTTATCAATTTGATACTAAGATAACCCAGTTTATCATGGATGATGGGGATCTCTTAGTTTATAATGATGTTGATACTCTTTTACTAGATTCTAATTCGTGTATTGATGAAATCATTTGCGCTTATTCGGGCACAGAGCTCAGCGTTATCATTAAATCAGATGATGAATTTCCTCAATATAGGATTCTACGACAGGGTGTTGATCCTGAAGATTTTACCTCAATAGGGGTAGCTAATCAAGGAAATGGACCAAGCAACATTGAACATCTTAGCTATGACAATAATTACTTCTATGTAAACTGGTATGATTTCTCAACAAGTCCTGTATATCTTAGTTCTCCAATTTATGTACCAAATGGAGATACGCTGGTAATCAGTAATGGAGTAACTGTTAATTGCATGAATTCGGGTATTAAGATTGAGATTGATGGTAATATAAGTATTGGAGATAGTGTTACATTTACTTCACCTGATTCTGTACATTGGGATGGAATATATCTAAATAAATCAAACAGTGAGATTGAAGTCGAATATCTTGCACTCAATCGAGGGATATTAAATAATCATACTGAAGACCTTGAAATATCACATTCGGAATTTAATTCATCAGGCATATATCAGGCAGGTATAACTTTGACTGTATCATATACTGATTTTGATTCAAGTAATGTTGAATGCCAATGGAATTCACCTTTCTATCTTGAGGATCAGTGTATTACTATTGAGAACTGTACATTTGAGAATTACTCTGATAGTGTGCTCTATGCAATAGATATCTCGGGTTATCCGATGTATAGTGTTACGAGGAATACAATCACTAATTGCTCGGGTGGCATAAATCTTAATGAAAGCGGTTCGGAAGAATTGTGTGATATAAGTGATAATACTATCTATACCAATAGCGGTAATGGTATTGTACTTTATCATTCTTATGGTGATATCACCGGATGTAACGATATTGAGGAAAATGTAATTGGTATAGTGAGCACACATAATTCACCTTTAAGAGTACACGGCAACGATGAAGAGCCGTATCAGACTATTAAGAATAATGTGTATGAAGAAATCAAAATTGATATTGATAGTGCTCCGGAACAAGAGCAAATGTATCTAAATAGAATCATTGATGAGAGTTCCTCTGGTGGAAATGATCAATACTTAATAAATTGCATAAGATTTGATCGTGATGCAAGAACTATCATTGTAGAAGATAATTATTGGGGTTCCGAATCACCCGAGTGGGAGGAATGGGATGGAGACGAATTATTCTATCCTGATTCCGCATTTGATTATATCCCTGTATGGGAACCCAAAAAGGATGATCCTTCAACACAGGCGGGTATCCTGTATAGAGATGCAGATATTTTAGTTTCACAGGGTAAATACCAAGATGCCAAAGCAAAATATAAGTCAATTATCAATCTTTATCCAACAACAGCATTTGCGATCTATAGTATGAGAAATTTACTCTCAGTTGAAACGATATATAGTCAAGACTTCCTTTCACTCAAGCAATATTATCTTACTGAACCAAACTGTAATATCAACTACGAAAGGACAAAACTAAGTAATTATCTGGCAAACTACTGTTCAATAAAAATGGAAGAATATGCAGTTGCAATAACATTCTTCGAAGACATAATATCAAATCCGGATACGGAATTAGATTCAGTGTATGCAGTTATAGATGCTGGTTATACGTATTTACTCATGGAAAACAGCAGCATGTATTACAAGGGAAGAATGACTGAGCTTATACCAAAGTCAACGAGAGATTTTAAGAAAAAAAGAATGGAATTACTTGCTGGTTTACTTGAGATACCTGAAACGATAACGGGTGGTTCTACAGAGAATTATAAGTTCAGTTTACATCAAAACTATCCAAATCCCTTTGGACGCTCAACTATAATTTCATTCTCGCTTCCAAAGAATACCCAAAAGGCAAATTTGAAGATTTACAATATCAGAGGTCAATTGATAAGAAAACTGGATATAAATACTAAAGATGGACTTGGAAGTATCATTTGGGATGGACACGACAGTAATGGTAAGGTGATAAGAAACGGTGTGTATTTCTACAAACTCACTGCTGATAAAAAGGTAATAATCAAGAAGATGGTGCTGATTAGATAAACCTATACATCACTTACATACAAATAGAGACGTGCTTTGGTGCGTCTCTCTTTTTAGTTGATTTAAAGGAATGTTTATTATTCTAATGAAGTAATTATTGACACGATCTTCGAATTTATGCCATTTCATAATTAATGTTAAATTTATATTTTTGTTTTTCAAAGTACTACAGTCTGTTTACTTAATGATGTTAGTCTTTCCATTTGCGAACCTATAAATAGAATGTTGAGCAAACAATAATTTTGAAAGGATATCATGGACTCAACACACAAATCGATCTTGGTAGTAGAGGATCAGCATATTATCCTCTCATATATTAAAGGTATTCTTAAAAACAAGTTTGACACCATTTATACTGCCCTGAACGGCGCAGAGGGATTGAAGCTTTTTAAAACCCATAAACCTGATATCGTGGTAACCGATCTTCAAATGCCTGTAATGGATGGGCTTGAGATGATACAGCATATTCGCACACTCAATCCTGATGCAAAGATTCTTATTACCTCTGCATACAGTAATACCAATTACATGCTTAAAGCGATCGACCTTGGTGTGAACGGATTTCACATCAAACCAATAGACAGTGACCGCTTGCTCGAGCAGATCGATGCGCTGGTCAAGCAACTCTCTCTCGAGGAAAAAGCTCTTGAAGAAGAAGAGAAATTCCGCGTTCTCAGTTCTGCTGCGCGAGATGCCATAGTGATGATGGACATCAATGGGAAGATCACTTTCTGGAACAATGGAGCAGAAAGGATATTTGGATTTACACGGGAAGAGGTCATCGGAAAGGAACTTCATAAATTTCTTGCGCCGGATTATTATTATGAAGATCACAATAAAGCAATGCCCCAGTTCCGAAACAGCGGAGATGGACAATTTATCGGGAAAACTATTGAGCTTAAAGCCCTGACAAAAGACCGAACTACAATCACTGTAGAACTCTCTCTCACAAGTGTAAAACTCCATAACGAATGGAATGCTATAGGAATTATGCGCGATATCACAGACAGAATATTAGCGAAAGAAGAACTTATCAAAGCATATAAAAAAATGGATGTTCTCGCTCACACCGATCACCTCACCCAGCTTTCAAACCGTCTTGACATGATGGAAAAACTCAATTATGAATGCGCACGCTTTGAACGATCCGCAGTACAATTTTCTATTGCAATTGGAGATGTGGACAGCTTTAAAGAAATAAATGATACATATGGACATCAAGCCGGAGATGCGGTGCTGAGTACTATCGCCCATATTCTGGAAACGAGTATACGAAAACAGGATATTGTGGGCAGATGGGGTGGCGAAGAATTTATTCTTATGTTTCCCAAAACAACATTAGAGGGTGCGCTGATCGTAGCAGAAAAGATAAGGAAGTCCATCGACGAAGCAGATTTTGAATATGAACAGAAAAAAATCCATGCGACGATCACATTCGGTGTGGCGACCTATGATGAGAAAATGGACATTGATGCTTGCATAAAAATCGCAGATGAAGCACTTTATAAAGGAAAAAAACGCGGAAAAAATTGCGTTGTCGGTCTTTCAAAAAATGATAAAGGTGATTCATAAAAGGGGGCAGAATTAATATTAAAAAAATTTTAATCGTATGTCTTAGTTTTCTGCTCTTTTCGAACTTCCTTCTGGCAGGATCTCATTAAATAATCCGCATAATCAAATGGGCTCATACCAATTTATCATGATATTTCTCGTCGTAGCGATAATTGCTATTGGAATTGCCGGAGCAGTTGCTGTTATTCGTCAGCAAGGTATTGAGCATGAAAAAAAAATACTCGACGATCTCCTATTCCAGGTTGGCGCTCTTATATATGAGCATTACCTTCTACCCATTTCTCATGGAGGTTACGGAAAAAGTGTTACCCGCATGAATGAAAACGAGGATGAGATCATCGCTCTTCTTCCTGCCTTTGACAGCACTATGCAGGAAATCCTTTCTACAGATGACGGCTTTACAAATAAAGGATTCAAGATAAAAATGTGGACTGATTACTGGCGAAAATTCGCAATTGGTGTGCGATCGAAAACCTATAACCTTCAACGATGGCTACTCATACATTGTACATCAGGTCAGATGGAAATAAAAAGTGAAGCAGACAAGGTGCGCATTGATCTGGGACGGTTGAAA
>CAYUTH010000014.1:0-3297 GCA_964447485.1 uncultured Candidatus Cloacimonadota bacterium
CATTTTATTTCTCTGATCTCTGTAATTTTTATTGGAGCCACCTTCGGATTCCTCCTACATAATTTCCATCCTGCAAAAATATTTCTCGGTGATGCGGGAAGCATGCTTATTGGATATACACTCTCTGTTCTTGGTATTGTACTTCTTACCGAATTGCCCAGGAACTTCTCTTTGTTTCTTCCTGTTCTCCTGCTTTCTTATGCAATTTTTGACATCTCATTGGTCAGCATCACACGCAGAAGAGATGGAAGAAGGGTACTTCAGGGCGGAAAGGATCATTCAACACATAGGATTGGTACTGCAACAGGATCAGTGCGCATCACAGCCGTGATGGTTTATTTGATAAATATATTAATGGTGCTCATCACAGTTATTGTATACGAGACTTCCAGCCAGTGGGCAATTTTGATAACGACAGTTCTGTTTGCACTTGTTTTTCTCTTTTTCGGAGGAAAATTAGATCAGATACCTATATTGATATCCCGAAATCAATTACGAACGAGACCTTCTCATGATAGTGCGAAATAAAAATTATCTCATCTTAATCTTGGTCGGGATTTTTCTGCTATCCTGCACAAATCTTCCTTATAAAAAATCAGTAAAAACACTCAAGGAAGGAAAATATTCTCAAGCTGTTCAGGAGCTTGATGCATATATTGAAACTTCAAAACATCCTGCATATAAAGAAAATGCAAAAGAACTTCGCTCGCAAGCATATTACCAGCTTGGTTTGCATGAATATGAAATGATGAAATACCCTGAAGCATCCGAATACTTTTTCCTCGCAAATTCGAATGAAGCTGATTCCCTTCTTGATAATTGTTATTTCGAAATTGCCCAGGTTGCTCTAGATGACCTGGATTATCTCAATGCATCCGACTATCTCTCCTTTATTATTTTTCATCTTCCGGAATCAGAAAAAATGCCTGAAGTCCTGTATAATGAAATCCTCATACAAACAAATTATTCAAAAGATATTCATGCAGCCTATGCGACATACCATATATTACAAAATAGATTTCAGACCTCTGATGCCTTTGCTCGTGCAACAGTGCTCGTTGATTCATTTATGCCAAAACTGATCGAGGAAGCACACACTCAATGGGACAACAAATTATATGCAGAAGCTCTAAACAAACTTTTTCTCTACCTTGATTATCCGGCAGATTTCGCTAAAGAAATAGAGGATATGATTGGAAATGTATATTATACATGGGCTGTTTCATTGCTTCAAGATAGAGAACTGGATAATGTTCAATTATATCTTCTTAATGCAGAAAAGTATGATCCTCAACTTTCAGGTAACGTGAAAAATAAACTTATAGAACTGGCATCAATATACATTGCTCGCGGGGATGATTTTCTTATGGAAAGGGATATTGATAACGCAATCACTTCATATCGCAAGACTTTGGACATAATCGAAGAATATCAGGTTGCATATGACAAAATTGACCGCGCTGAAGAGTTTGCTCGTAGAATAGCTCAAGCCGCACAGCTCGTTGATGAAGGAGACGCACAATTTGATAATGCAGAATATGCCGCAGCTTATGACTCGTATTCGGAGGCATATAAATTCGACAGCATCCCCCAAATTTATGATAAGATCAATAAAGCGTATATCTGGACAAGAATTTCAAATGATCCTGAACAATATGCTATTGAAATAGTAAAACAGTATAATAACGGAATTATTCCCGACACAATTGAAGGAATAGAAAGTGCTGCACAAAAGAATTTTTCAAGGCAGGATATTCGCGTCACGCCATGGCAGGTTTTTCGTACAGTCACCAGAAATAGTTATGAAGTTCGATATACTATTGTGATACCTGATAAAAACTATTTCCTGCGCTGGCTCATCCGTTTGGAAACCGGGGAAGTTGTTCCTCTCAACGAAGTTACTGAAGAATTATTACCCTCATGAAGAAAATTTTTCTGATCATCATATTTTCTATCCTGTCATTTCCACTTTTTGCGGATGAACCCATTGAATTTGATAAAGATTCGATCCTACAAGTAAATATTAAATATGGTTGGGATGATGCAAAAAACTGGCAAAACTCACGAAATGATCTTCAAGAGAACATGATCGTTTTCGGGCAGTGGGAGACCAAAAAGCAATCCCATTTCACAAACTGTCTAAAATCAATGATCGCACCGGGATGGGGCCACTTTTCTACAAATAATTATCTGAAAGGCGAGATCCTTTTAGGGTTGCAAGTTTTATTAGCAGGGAGTGCCTATTATTTTTATGATCAGTCGCAAGACTATTATGATAAATATAAAAATGCTCATCAGATTGATGAGATCAATCAATACTACATAGATGCGAACTCCTCATATCGGACATCGGGTATTCTTGTTGGTTTGTGGATAATCGCATGGGGTTACACTGTGCTCGATACGATCCAGGCAACAGAAGATTATAATCGAGATTTATGGTATACCTTATATAATGAATATATGAAAAGCAAAGTAACCGTAACTGCTCAAGGCATACAAATACGTTTTTAGTTATGATGAAAAAGCATTCACTCTATTTCATTCTTATTGCAATTTCTGCGATCTTGATCCTATCATGTTCCCTGAGCAGAAATAATCCTCTGGATCCGCTTGGAAATCCTGATGTTTTTGCCCCTCCCGTTGTTCAGATTGATACGCTGAATATAAGCCCTGATCTTATCAAATGGTATGTAGCTATGACCAAAGAGGATAGTCTTGCTGACGGATATTATATTTATGCTGCTTTTCAGGATAATTATTTTGGAACGTATGACCGGGTGGGAAGAAATATTAGCGCTTATGATACGACCTTTTCAAAAGATAACGTAAGCCATGATTATGTGTGGTTCAAGATCACATCTTATAATATTTTCGAGAGCGATACCTTAGAAGGGAAATTTTCTCAAATCACTCAATAATATGCCTTCATCCATCCTTACTACGCTGAACAAGACACAGCGGGAAGCTGTTCTTGCAACCGAAGGACCGGTACTTATCCTTGCCGGCGCCGGCAGCGGAAAAACGCGTTGTATCGTACATCGTATTGCTTATCTTATTTCAGAAAAGAAGGTGAGTCCTCATAATATCCTGGCAGTAACCTTTACAAATAAAGCAGCAAACGAGATGAAAGAGCGGCTTCAGAGTCAGTTCAATATTGATATTCGATACTTATGGGTAGGAACTTTTCACTCTATGTGTGCTCGAATATTAAGAACAGAATCGCAATACCTTCCTGTCACTCAGAATTATACTATTTACGATGACGTTGATCAGCAGCGTATCATGAAAAATGTG
>CAYUTH010000014.1:3365-11834 GCA_964447485.1 uncultured Candidatus Cloacimonadota bacterium
TCAGCAGCGTATCATGAAAAATGTGCTTAAAGAGATCAACCTTGCAGAAACGAACTTCCCGATTAAAAAGCTTCTTCATATAATTTCACAGCAAAAGAACAACCTGATCGAATATGATGAATTTTCTGTTGATGATTCCTATTATGGAAAATATCTTCAGGAAATTTATGAGGCGTACCAAAAATATCTTATCAAAAATAATGGCGTTGATTTTGATGATTTGCTTCTTTATACAGCAAAACTCTTTATGAATCATAAGGACGTACTGGAACGTTATCAGGAACGATTTAAATACGTGATGATCGACGAGTACCAGGACACAAATTTCGCGCAGTACCGTTTTGCTTATTTACTTGCCAAAAAGCACAAAAATATTTGTGTTGTCGGTGATGACGATCAATCGATATATAGTTGGCGCGGTGCAAATATTGGTAATATACTCTCCTTTGATGATGATTATGAAAAGCCGCAAATCATTCACATGACACAAAATTACCGCTCACCAAAACGAGTACTTTCTGCTGCGAATGAGCTTATTTCACATAATGAATCCCGTCATAAAAAAGAGCTTTGGACAGAAAAAAATGACGGAAAAGATATCTCATTGTACAATACTCAAAATGAGCGTCATGAAGCGGTAGTGATATCTCAAAAGATAAATGAACTTCATGACACTCATGATATCTCACTGAAAAACATTGCGATATTTTATCGGACTAATGCCCAATCGCGTGTCTTCGAAACTCAGTTCATTAAAGATCATATAGATTATCGGATTGTGGGAGGAGTAAACTTCTTTCAGCGCAAGGAGATTAAAGATATTATTGCCTACCTCAGACTCATTGCAAATCCAAAGGATAATGAAAGTTTTCTAAGAATAGTGAACTTTCCTAAGAGAGGAATTGGTAAGACATCCATTACGCACCTTTTGGATTTTGCGGTTGATAAAAACATCTCTCTGTTTGATGCTGTTGATTCACTTGATTATTGCGATGAAGTATCCTCATCAACGAAAGAACGCTTCAGGTTGTTTAAAAATATGATTGCTGGTTTTATCGAAATTGCTGAGCATCAACCAATTAATGAATTAGTAAAAAAGGTTATTGATACTACCGAAATATTAGATTTTTACAGGCACGATGACTCGATTGAAGGTGAGAGCAAAGCAGATAATATTCGCGAATTTGTTGCTTCGACAGATGAATTTGCCGAGAATTATATTACCATTCATGATAAAGAACCTTCTTTACAAGAGTACATGCAGAACCTCTCGCTTGTCTCAGATATTGATTATGCTGATACTGATAGAGATGTCGTATCTCTTATGACAATGCATAATGCCAAAGGGCTTGAATTTCCTTATGTTTTCATTGTAGGAGCGGAAGACGGCTTGATCCCTCATAGAAATTCCATGGAATCCACAGGTGATATTGAAGAGGAAAGACGGCTGTTCTACGTGGCTATGACACGCACGATCAAAGAGCTGTTCATATCTTATGCTCAATCACGCAGATATTATGATTCCACGATGTCATCGTTCCCATCTCGTTTTCTTAATGATATGAATAAAAGCCATTTTCAGATGTTCAACATGACGAATTTTCATGCGACCAATGATCTTTATCCCAAAAGACATACGAGCAAGAAATCCTTTGATCTCGGCACTCAGGATGACAGGTATAAAGTAGGACAACGAGTAGAGCATGTGAGCTTCGGCAAAGGACGAATCCTTTCGATCAGAAAAGATGGTGAGTTAATAAAGTTGACAATATCTTTCGATTCTGGCGAATTAAAAAAAATAATTTCAGATTATATTAAGGTGTTATGAAAAAAATATTTATTCTACTAATAGTGCTCTTTATTTTTGTGAGCATATCTTATGCTGATAAGTATGCGGGTGAATTTTTGAATATCGGAGTAGGAGTGAAATCTCGAGCACTTGGAAATGCTTTTGTCGCCCTGGCTGACGATCCTACTGCAACTTATTGGAACCCTGCAGGCATTTATTATTGCACCCATCTTTCTTTCAATATAATGCATTCTGAAGAATATGCAGGAAACCTCAAATATGATGCGATCAGCGCAGTTTATCCGCTTGATGACTCAAAAAAATTCGGCTTTCTCCTTACTCGAACAGGCATATCCGGAATCCCGCTGACAGAGCTTGAAGACCCAAATGATACAATTTCTGTTCACAATCCACCTTATGCATATAAGCACGTGAGTGATGCTGATTATACTGGCTACTTATCGTTCAGTTCAAGATTGTATGATAATCTCTCCTTTGGAATCACCACAAAACTGATCTACAGAACGATCGGAGATATAAAGGCTTCTGGAGTTGGATTGGATGCAGGTTTGCTCTACAAAATCAATCCTGCAATTCACGTTGGTATAAACATTCGTGATGCGATTGGGACTACTGTTTGGTGGAAGAATGGCGAAACAGAAACAGTTTCTCCAAACATTTTAGCAGGTGCGAGCGCAGGATTTATATTCCCAATAATCAATGTGCCTTCACGTATTTTATGTCAAACCGATATTCATTTTGAAAACCGAAAAGAAGCTGCTCAAGTATCTGCCGGAAAAGCGAGTTTTGACTTCCATGCAGGAATGCTTTTTGATTTTGCTCCATTCCTCTCAATCGCCTGTGGAATTGATAGAGAATATTTTACTGCCGGCGCATTTATTTCCTATAAAAATTACACTTTGCAGTATGCGTTTGAGAATAATCCAGACCTGGATAATATCCACAGAATTTCTCTTGGAGTAGAATTTTTTCATTAAAATAATAAAAAATTTGACAAATATTTGAATTATAGGTATTTGGCAAATAAAGTAATTTTCATTAATTCAATATTAGAGAAAATCATAGTATGACATGGAATTATGGTTATTCAATCATTCTCTATGTATGAAAATGAAAGGAGAAATGAATGAAAAAGATTGTATTGTTTGTTCTTTTAATGTGTGTAATTACTTCTTTTGCAGCTGCAAGTGAAGTAAGTTTCTATTACACAAGTCAAGCACACCAGCGATACTGGCATTACACAGACAATGGTATTCGTTTTGATTGGTACAAAGGTAATGTAGGAATTGATTTGAACGTTACCCCACTGCTAAGAAAAAATCCATTGGTTTTGAATGAAGCCTGGATGAAATTTGGAGGTAAGACTTTTGGTGTAAAGGTCGGTATGGTCTGGTATCCTTTTGGCAACTTCGAGAACCTCCCCTCTAAAGAAATCAGCATTTTCCAACCTACAGCTTTAGGACTCAAGGAATCTGCCGTGATGTTGGACTTCTGTGGAATGTTTGGAGATCTTGGATGGCAAGCTTATTGGGCTGATGCTGGACGAATTTTCTGGAATCAACCCTGGGATAAACCTTCTTTCATGGGCATCCGTCTTACGTATAGTATGGCTGACTTGAAAATTGGTGGATCTGTCCGTGGTAAGAACCTGATCTCAAATGATAACGAGTATGCTGATGTTGGGAAAATCGTTGAACTCGGTGCCGATGTAAGTTGGCTTCTTGCAAAAAGTGTGAAAATCAACGTCCAGGGATATAAAGTCCAAAAAGCTGTCACTACGGATGCGACCCAGATGGATATGTTCGGTATTGTATCTTATGAAAAGGGATTTGAACTCCCCTTCGTTAAACTCACCCGTCCTTATGCAGGATATTTCTCTAAAAATGGCATGGACGATTATAACATCGTTGTTGGTCTAAATATGAAACCTATGGACAATGTATTCATGAAATTAGAATACAACCGCAACTCAGTAGGTAGCGGAAGTAATATACTTACTCTCCAAGCAGGTTATGTATTTTAATTATGAATATTTATAATCCAATCTTCATTATTAATGAAAGATAAGGAGACATTTATGAAAAAATTTATTGTGATTCTTATCACTCTCCTTTTACTAGGTTCATATTTGATGGCTCATGAAGTGAGTTTTTACTATACTTCACAAGCCCACCAGCGATATTGGCACTTTAACGATATGAGACTATGCTGGAAGGGTGATAATTATTTTACTTCCTTTGGCATTAAAAGCCTGACTGAGACTACTCCAGAACTGACTGTCAACCAGGCTTGGGCATCGATAGACCTTTTTAAAACCTATTATTCATACTTCCAAAAATATCCGTGGATAATTGGTAAGGTATCCTTTGGAAAGATGTATTATGATTTTGGATCTTTCCCGAAAGCCCCTTCGAACATTATCAGTATTTACGAACCGTACGATTATCAAGACGCTTTTAAAAGCGACCTCATGGTGAAGTTGTCTGTGGATTGGTGTTCTGCTCATTACTTCAGTTTTTACTGGGCTGATATGGGTGACCCAACAGGGACCTTCGACGTACCTTCAACAATTGGAGGAAGAGCACAAACAAAATATGTTGAGAACATGAGACTCGGTGCATCTGTGCGTGTGAATGATGCCTTTGATGGAGACAACCACAAATTTGATTATGGCGTTGATCTTTGTTATAAGCTTGATGATATGTTTCGCTTCGATCTGCAAGCATATAACCTTGACGATAACAATAAAAATACTGATGACATCAATCTCTGGGGCATGGTTACTTATGAAAAAGGATTCATGGCTCCCTACGTTAAATTGATCAAACCCTACATTGGGTATTTCTCAAAGAATGAGATGAAAGACTTTAACTTCATCGCAGGTCTCAATATGAAACCTATGAAGAGTGCATTTATGAAACTCGAGTACAATTATGATTCTATGAAGAAAACCGAAGCCGGATTTGATAAGGACTTTGGTGGTGCCCTCACTCTTGAATTTGGATTCTTGTTTTAAGTATAAAACGTATATAAGTTTTAACCCCGCCTCTGAGCGGGGTTTTTTTATTGACCACTTATAAATCTTTCTGAGATTTTGGAAAAAAATTTTGGAGGATGCATGCCTGATTTCCGCATTCTTGTAATTAATCCCGGCTCAACATCCACAAAAATAGCAGTATTTAATGATGATAAAGAAGTATTTAAAAAAACTCTCAATCACAAACCGGAAGAACTTACTCCCTTTGAAGAACTGATCGATCAGTTTGAATTCAGAAAAAACATCGTTGAAGAAGCTCTTGAAGAAAACAACATCCCTCTTGATTCACTTGATGCAATTGTAAGTCGCGGAGGTCTCTTACGACCAGTCCCAAGTGGCGTGTTTATTATTAATAAAAAAATGCTTGCCGACCTGAAAGATCCCACAGTCTGCGGAAGAGTCCATGCATCAAATTTGGGAGCTTTTATTGCAAAATCTATCTCTGATGAACGTCACATTCCATGCTATGTTGCTGATCCTGTAACTGTGGATGAAATGGAGGATATTGCCCGAATTTCTGGGGTTCCCGGAATTGTCAGACAAAGTCTTTTTCATGCTTTAAATATAAGAGCAATTGCGCGCAAAACTGCAAAGCAACTCAATAAATCACTCGATGAATGCAATTTGATCGCAGCTCATATTGGTGGCGGTGTAAGTGTGGCAGCTATAAAGCAAGGAAAAGTAGTTGATGTGAATAATGCCCTGCTCGGAATGGGACCCTTTTCTCCACAACGCGCTGGCGCACTTCCCCTGAGTGGAGTAATTGACATGTGTTTTTCCGGAAAATACTCAAAAGCTGACGTCGAAAAAATATTCACAAAATCAAGCGGTTTGATTGGTTATCTTGGTACAGATAATGATATTGAAATTGAAAAAGAAGTTGCACAAGGTAATGAAAAGTTCCGCCAGATACTCGAAGCAATGGCATATCAAGTCTCGAAAGAAATTGGCGCATATGCAACTGTGCTTAAAGGAAAAGTTGATGCAATATTCCTCACTGGCGGACTCGCATATGATAAATATCTTACCGGTTGGATAAAGCAACGAACTGCATTTCTTGCTCCAATCTATCTCTTCCCCGGTGAGGGTGAGATGGAAGCGTTGGCTGAAGCCGGATTGAGAGTTCTTACTGGCACCGAAAAAACTAAAATCTATTAGAACGCAAAAAACATGAAAAAAGTACTTACTTACGGCACCTATGATCTCCTTCATTACGGGCATTTTCGCTTGCTTAAACGAGCAAAAGACTTTGGAGATTATCTTATCGTGGGAATATCAACCGACGAATTCAATCTCATCAAAGGGAAAAAATGCGTGCAACCATACGCACATCGGGCAGAAATTATAAAATCAATCAGATATGTCGATGAGGTGATACCGGAAAATGGCTGGGATCAAAAAATAGATGATATCCTTAAGCACGATGTCGATGTATTCATCATGGGCAACGACTGGGAAGGCAAATTCGACTTTCTGAAGGAATACTGCAAAGTTGTATATCTTGAGAGAACTCCTGAAATCTCTACAACCATACTCAAGGACCATATAAACTCAAAAAAAGATGGTAAAGAGAATATAAAAACATGAAGATAAGCGGTTTCTCTTTTGTTCGTAATGGGATTAAACTCTATTATCCTGTTATTGAAACAATTAAATCTATTTTGCCACTTGTAGATGAATTTGTTATTGCTGTGGGCAAGGGTGATCAAGACGATGCATCCAGAAAAAAAATCGAAGAAATAAACTCACCAAAGGTTCGGATAATTGACACTGTCTGGGATATTGAGAAATTTCCTCGTGGAATGGAGCATGCCCATCAAACTGATATTGCAAAAAATGCCTGCACAGGAGATTGGCTTTTTTATCTGCAGGGAGACGAAGTTATCCACGAGAAAGATCTGCCCGTAATTCATAAGCGATGCGAAGATTTATTGGATAACTCACAAGTCGAAGGTATCCTTTTTAAATATCTGCACTTCTGGGGAGATTACACTCATTATCATAAAAGCCATGGCTGGTATCCTTATGAGATCAGAATTATCCGGAACGATCCCGAAATTCATTCATGGGAATCAGCCCAATCCTTCAGAAGAATTCCTCATTTTGATGGCATTAATTACAGACAACAGGAAGGAACATTTAAGTTAAAAGTAGCAATAGTTGAAGCATACATTTATCATTACGGTTGGGTTCGTCCTCCGCAACTGATGCAGAACAAAAGAAGGTATTTCCATACAAATCACTGGGGTTCAAAAAGGGCAAAAGAACACTACGACAAGCTGGACAATTATTTTGATTATGGACCGCTGAATAGGTTGGCATCATTCCGGGGAACTCATCCCGCAGTAATGGAACAAAAATTATCTGAATTCAACTGGCAGGAGAAACTTCAAATCACAGGCAAACCTAATCCTCTGCGAGAAAAATACAAGCATGAGAAATTTAGAAATAGGATATTAACTTTTCTAGAAAATAATCTGAATAAAGGTAACCAGATTGGGTATTTTAAAAACTTCATTCTTTTAGATGTCTAAATTTTTCCTTAAATGCATTAATTATGAAAAATGATAAACCTCCAATAATAGTCTTCCTTGAGAACAAGCCCTTTCTGGGAAGACAGATTACTCAAATCCCCTTTTTCGAAGAACTAAGAAAGGAATTTCCGGGGCAACAAATAATCGGAGTAGCCCCAAACGAAGCTTCTACATTTTATCTAAAAATATTCGGTTGCATTGATGAAACTGTAATTTATGGTGCCTATAAAGACAATCCGCTGCGCTTTATCGCACTTAGCAAAAGCTTAAAATCTATCTCTCCGACTGCTGTTTTTCAGCTTCGCAAGGAATCCTTCAGATGTAATTTTTTAGCAAATAGAATACACTCAAGAAAAACTATTGGTTTCACGTCATCAACAAGTTTTTTGCTTAGGAAAAAATATCACTTTGATCAAAGTGAGTATATCTCCTTCAATTATCTTAAACTCCTCAGAAAAACCAACTTTCAACCGGATAATCCTCAAACACTTAAAGATGATCGTTGTTTAATCATTCCAGTGGCTGGCAGGACAGAAAAGATGTATGATATCAATAATTTCATAAAAGCAGCAAGGGAAATCAAAAAATCAATACATGTAGCTTTTGTTATCCAATCCCACTATAAAAATCTTTTAAATTCGCTGGAAGGATTATCAGAAGAATTCAAGCTATTCATCGATCTGGATATTCAATCTCTCAAAGAACTAATAATCAGATCAAAATATATCATTTCTAACGATTGCGGTCCCGTACATTTTGCTCATATCTATGATGTGTCAAGGATTGTGCTGTTCAAAGACAAAGGCGATAAAATTGGTGGTCCTGTAAGCCAGTGGTTTTATAAAACCCCATCATCACGAAACATAGTGTCCCCAACAGGAAACATCAATGATATAACAGCTGATGTAATTATAAAGAAATTTAAAGAATTGTATAAATCAAGCAATGGATAATCCGAGAATTTTTCATATAGATACTTCGAGAACTTGGAGAGGCGGTCAGCGCCAGGTTGGATATCTCATGGAAGAACTCTATACTCACAACATCTCTTCCCATCTTATCTGCCAACCCGGTTCAAACCTCAGTGA
>CAYUTH010000014.1:11934-21165 GCA_964447485.1 uncultured Candidatus Cloacimonadota bacterium
TGGAAATATCAAAATCCGTATTTGGATAAAATTGTTTGTATTTCTGATTATATCAAGAACTCATTGATCGAACAAGGTATCACGGTAAAAAAACTCATTACGATCCCAAGCGGGATTTTTCTACCCAGCGATACTATTCTCAATAAAGCAGAATTCAAGAAGAAGCACCACATCCCGCAGGATAGTTTCATTATCATAACTATAGCTGCTTTGGAAAAGAATAAAGGATATGAGTCATTGATCGAAGCTGCAAAATCGGTCATCGAAAAGAATAATAATATTTATTTTATCGCCCTTGGCAGGGGCAAGCATGAGAATGAACTCAAGCAAAAAGTTAAAGCAATGCATATAGCCGAAAATTTTTTCTTCATGGGATTTCAAACAGACGTGAACTCATTCCTGAAAATTTCCGATTTATTTGTTCTCCCATCAAAGGAAGAGGGGCTCGGTTCCTCGATTTTAGATGCTCAAGCTGCGGGTTTGCCAGTAATTGCGTCAAAGACTGGAGGTATTCCGCAAATTATCCAGAATGGGGATACAGGTATCCTCGTTCCTGTTGATGAGCCCAAATCTCTTGCTAAACAGATAATGCGTTTAAAAAAAGATGATAAGCTGAGACACAATCTTTCACAAGCAGCATTGGAATCTATCAAGCAATTTTCAATTGAAAAAACAATTGATAAGTATATTTCTTTATACAAAAAACTCATAATGAAATTTCTTTAAAACGGAGATTTGAATGAAAAAAAAATTAAAGATATTGCAAGTTGGTCCCGCTAACAGAGAGTTCAGAACAGACTACTATATTATGAAAGAGTTTAAGAAATTAGGGCATTCTGTTTTTGTCTATCATGATACAAAAGTTTATTCTCTCATATTTTTTCTTTCACATTATCTATTCAAATTAATCGCCAGCATATACAAACCAGACATTATATTTTCCACTAAAGCTCATAAGATTTCACTAAAAAATATGGAATGGTCAAAAGAAAGGTTTACAACGATAATGTGGTATTTTGATATCAGAGTACCAATTGAACAAAGAATATTGGATCGTGCAAAAAGAGTTGATCTGTTCTATATAACAAATTACGGTCAAATTCCTCAATTTATTCAAAAGAAAGTCAATGCAAAATATCTCACACATGCTTGTATCACAGATTTTAATCCAAAGACTGGAAGCTATAATTATGAGGTGAGTTTCATTGGTAATAATAATACCACTGGACCTGGAATGAGAGAGGAATTGCTCAATCTTATCGGATCTCACTTCGATCTGCATGTCTTTGGAGCAAGATGGTCGAGTAAGAATTTTATAAGTCATCCCCGAATTTTTAATGAAGAATATGCGAATGTATGTACAAGATCAAAAATAGTAATTGATATAAAATCTTTTGACTATTGTCTCGATGTTGAGGGTTATTTTTCTGACAGGACACCTCTCACACTTGGTTTTGGTGGATTCCTTCTTTCTCAATATACACCTGGTGTAGATCAAATGTATAAAGATAGAAAACACCTTGTTTATTTTAAAACTCCAGAAGAAGCTATCAGCTTGATCGAATACTATCTTCATCATGAAGATGAAAGAAAGCAAATCGCTGAGCAAGGAAAGGAATACATTCTAAAAAATCATACATATTTAAAGAGGGTGGAGCAAATAATCCAGGATGTAGAACAAATTAATCATCGTACAATCTAACAATGAAAATACTAATCATTCAAACTGCATTTCTCGGAGATGTGATATTGATCACTCCACTTATTCGGGCTTTAAAAAAGCTCTTTCCTCAAAGCAAGATCGATGTTCTCGTGATACCCCAAATGTCTGACATTTTACTCCATAATCCACACATCGATGAGATACTTATTTTTGATAAAAGAAAAAGTAAAATTCTAAATTTTGTAAAAACATTATCTCTTCTTAGAAAAAAGCACTACAATATCGCATTGCTTCCACACAGCTCGATGACTACATCCGTCCTTATCTTCTTCTCTCGCATCAAAACACGAGTCGGATTTAAAAGATGGTTATCGTCATTATTGCTGACACAGAGAGTTCCATTCAGGAAAAAAATTCACCGCATAAAGAAAAATCTCGATCTACTCTCACCATTTTCAGAAGCCAAATTTGATATTCAAACCGAACTATTTCCTGATGCTAACGATTTTGAAAAAGCTGAGAACTTACTTTCCAGACTTGATCCGGTCAAAAAGAAGATTGCTTTAGCACCGGGCTCGGTATGGCATACAAAAAGATGGCTGGAAACATATTATAAAGAACTCGCACAAAAGCTCGTTGAAGCCGGCTTTTCTATCGTACTCGTTGGCAGCCCCGAAGAAAAAGAACTATGCGAAAGGATAATGCCAGCGTGTGATGCAATTAATATTACAGGTAACACCACTGTTCTGGAATCAGCAGCAGTTTTGAAAAATTGTGACCTCCTTATTAGCAATGATTGCGGAGCGCTCCATATTGCAAACGCAATGAAAACTGATGTCTTTGCAATTTTCGGTCCAACAGTCACGCAGATTGGATACTTCCCCTTTAGAGAGAACGACTTCGTTTTCGAAACAGAACTCCCCTGCCGTCCATGTGGAAGCCATGGCGGACAAAAATGTCCAAAGGGTCATCATCTCTGCATGAAAAACATCACGCCTGATGGTATTTACAAAAAAGTGCTTGAACATTTTCAAGCGAGAAATCAATATGAAAAAAAAGATTAAACTCCTTTTCAGAATTGGCTACGCATACCACAAAGCGGGATTCGATCCGGTCATTGAATATTTGATGAAAGATTCAAAATATGATGTCTGGTTTTCATTGGATATGGAGAAAAAGCGCTATCTCATTTTTGATATTACCTATCGCAATAAAATAATTGATGAATGGAAAAAACTGGGTTATCGGTTCACAAATGATACACAGGGATTTGATATTGTAATTTCCGGAGACACGCTCAGAAATTCTCAGGATTATGGAAAGACAATGCTTATCTTCCTCAATCACGGAACAGGCATCAAAAATATTCTCTATCGAAATTTAGCCCGTGTTCCAAATGACAAATATCTCATCTTTGTAGAAGGTCAGCATCGCGTTGACTCACTCATGAATTCATCATCTCTTTGTAAAAATGAAGTATATTTGGTTGGACTTCCAAAGCTTGATTTCTATTTTCAGGGAAGATTTAATGAGAGAAACAACATTCTGAAAAAGTGGAATTTAGACCCACACAAGAAAACAATCCTCTTTGCACCAACCTATAAGCCAACCTGTCTCTATGATATAAAAGATGATTTATTCGAACAAACAAAGGATTATAATCTTATCATAAAATTACACCCTTATAGTTGGATGGGAAAGTATGCTCCACACCGCCAGCATAGAATTTACGAACGAAGAGTTAAGAAATATCCTCACTCAGTTCTCCTTCCTTTTAGTGAATATAATATCGTTCCGTATTATGCAGCTGCTGATACTGTTTTGAGTGAAGCTTCGAGTACTGTTTTTGATTTCCTCGCTTTTCAAAAGTTCGGCATCATTTATGACCTTCCATGTGATAAACTCAGTCATTCTGACGGAGAAGCCCTCCTTGAAATCGATAACCGCGAATTCCTCAAAGGTGCTTTTGTCCATATCGACTCCGGCAAACAACTGAAACATGCAATTGAACAAAGCATACATCCTACTCCAGACATGATCGCACAAGCTGATATGTATCGGGATCGATATTTTTACAAATTGGATGGAAAGGCAACTGAGAGATTTGTAAAAAAAATAGAAGAGCTGTATTATGAAGGGGGTCATGAAAACATACCTTGATTTTCAAATTTTATAAAGTTAAAATTGACGTAGAATTTTCATGCCACAAATTTAATCGTTTAATTGATATTAACAGGAGATTATAATGGAAATAAAAGAAAAATCACCAAAATTAGGCGTTCTGATTCCAGGACTCGGCGCCATTGGCACGACATTTATTGCGGGACTGGAACTTATAAAAAAAGGTTATTCCAAACCGATCGGAAGTCTTACCCAGATGGGCACAATCCGCCTTGGGAAGAGAACAGAAAACCGCACACCTTTGATCAAAGACTTTCTTCCCTTAGCAAAGATCGAAGACCTCGTAATTTCCGGATGGGATATTTTCGATGTTACAGCTTATGAGTCTGCAAAGAATGCTCAGGTGCTGAGTAATAAGCATATTGAGCTTGTAAAAGATCAACTTAAAGCCATCAAACCGATGAAAGCAGTTTTTGATAAGAAATATGTAAAAAAGCTGGATGGAAAACATATCAAACATGCTGATACTAAGTATGAACTAGCTCAGATGCTGATGGATGACATAAAGCATTTCAAAGAAGAGCATGATCTTACAAATGTGATTATGATCTGGTGTGCTTCAACAGAGATTTATATCGAAGAGCAAGAGGTCCACAAATCCCTTGCAAATTTTGAGAAAGGTCTCAAAGAAAATAATGAAGCCATTTCCCCAAGTATGATCTATGCGTATGCTGCGCTGAAAATGGGTCTGCCTTTTGCGAATGGCGCCCCTAACCTCACCGTCGATATTCCTGCGATTTGGGAACTTGCAAAATTGAACAAACTTCCAATTTGCGGGAAAGATTTCAAAACCGGTCAAACGCTTATGAAGACGATCATTGCACCTGGGTTACGGGCTCGAGTGCTTGGTATCAACGGCTGGTTCTCCACGAATATTCTTGGAAACAGGGACGGCGAAGTGCTTGATGATCCGGAATCATTTAAAACTAAAGAGGTCAGCAAATTAGGTGTATTGGACTCAATTCTACAACCTGAGAAAAATCCTGATCTCTACAAAGACCTCTACCATAAAGTACGAATTAATTACTATCCTCCGCGCGGCGATAACAAAGAGGGCTGGGACAACATAGATATCTTTGGCTGGCTTGGCTATCAGATGCAGATAAAGATCGACTTCTTATGTAAAGACAGCATCCTCGCTGCACCAATTGTGCTCGACTTGATCCTGTTCCTCGACCTCGCAAAAAGAGTAGGTTTCTCAGGCATCCAGGAATGGTTATCTTTCTATTTCAAGAGCCCGATGCACTTACCAACCTTGTATCCGGAGCACGATCTTTTTGTCCAACTTGCAAAGCTGAAAAATACTCTCCGCTACATCATGGGAGAAGAAATGATCACCCATCTCGGGCTTGAATATTATTACGATAACGCTCCAGAAGCAAAGTGATCAGCCATTGCTATCTGGTATTCAGAAATGAGTAAATCATGAAAGCTGTTATTATTGCTGCAGGATGTGGAAGTCGATTAAAAGAGTATCATCAAGGCATTCCAAAAACACTCCTCAGCGTGCATGGCAAACGAATCATCGACGATATCATTGAAAAAATTATATCTAATGGTATCTCCGATATTGTCATAATAACCGGTTATAAAAGCAAACTCCTCGAAGAATATTTAGCTAAGTACAAAGACAGTTCGATTACTATCCGGTTCATCTATAATCCGAGATGGGAAGAAGCAAACGGGATCTCAGTACTCACTGCAAGAAAAGCAATGTCAGAAAAAGATGAATTCATCCTTCTCATGAGTGATCACATTTTCAGCAAAGAAATTCTCTCTCATATTATTTCTGCCAAGATTGAAACTGATGAAGCGCTTCTGGCGATCGACTTGAAAATCGAGAAAATACCTGATCTTGCTGACGGCATGAAGCTACAGGCAGTGAAAATCGAAAATTCATTGTATCAAATAAATAAATTCGGAAAAAATCTGCATGACTTTAATGCAATAGATACAGGAATTTTCAAATTGCACTTCTCCTTTTTTGACACCTTAGAAAAAACTATTGCAAGAGGTAAGGATTCTCTTTCTGATGCATGCAATTTACTCTGCGAAGCTGGCAGAATGAAAGGGCTTGATATCGGCGATAAACTCTGGCTTGATATAGATACTCCTGAAATGCTCAATCAAACAACAATTTTAAAAAATATTCTTGAAATTTCTGGCTGAATCTAATATGATATGAAGAAATTATTCTTGCTCACACTGTTCCTCATTTCTTCAGCGCAATTATGTGCAGAAACCGAATGGACCGTTCTCGTCTATATTGCAGCAGATAACAGTTTAAGCCAACAATCCTTCGTGGACATTAATGAGATGGAAGCTGTCGCCGATAACGATTCTGTGACTTTTATCATACAGGTAGATCCATTAAATGACCCAAATTATCCCCCGTACTTCACGACAAGCAGAAGATATTTGATACAACATGATACCAATCCTGATTCGATAGGCTCGATTCTTCTGGACGATCTCGGTGAAATAAATTCCGCAGATCCGCAAACGCTTGCAGCTTGTGCAAACTGGGGATTTAATTACGCTCCCTCGAAAAAGAGAATGCTCATCATATGGGATCATGGAAATGGCTGGACTAAAGATGATGATCAGGTAAAATGGGTGTGCTCGGATACTTATTTTGGTGATAGAATGAGTGTCTCGGAAGGTGAACTGAAACAAGCGATTTCATCAATAAATTATCCGTTGGATATTCTCGTTTTTGATGCGTGCCTCATGCAGACGACAGAAGTAATTACAGAAATCTATGAATACTGTGATATTGTCGCCGGTTCAGAATTTACTGTGCCTATTGATGGTATATTGTATGGAGCTGAATCCGGTACTGCATGTTCACAGTACGGACTCTTTAATTTTATGGTGGACAATCCTCTTTGCTCTCCATACGAACTGTCCGATGAGCTCGTGAACCGATATATAAACTCGTACACTACAAACTGTCAGTGGGGATCAACAATATCTTTTTCCGCTATTGATATGAACGATTACTCATTATATTTAAACAAGCTGAGAGAATTTACAAAAAACTACTCAAAAGCTATTTATAATGATCTTTACCATGATGCTTACAGCAACTGCTTTCAAATCAGTGGAAATAATTTAGATCTCTGGGAATTCTTCAACGAAGTTTCTTTTCTCAATAAAGATGTGCACACAGCTGCAGAAGACATCGCTTCTTTGGTAGATTCAATGACTATTGCCTACAGTGCTCTTTACCAGGATGTTCTTTATCCGCAACTTGGGAGAATGAGCGTATATTTTCCCCCGACTCTCTATTATTTCAATTGGGAACTTTATTACACTTTAAATTTCAACGACCGTACGGAATGGGATAGATTCCTCAGCTATTATATAAGCAATTTTTCAGCTAAGCCCGTTATGAAAGATTTTTCTGTTACATCAGTAAGTGAAATAGTAAATTTCTCATGGGAAGTTGTCGCTACAACTGATTTGTCTTATAGATTATATTACAAAACAAGCCAGGACACCAGCTTTATTGAAGTACAGGATTCAACTATTACTCACGCGACAAGTTATTCAACTTCTTTTGACACAGGTGATTATGAATTCAAACTTCATGCGACTGACGAGTTTGGGAACTCTTCTTATGCTACTGCATCCCACTTTATTTCTAAAGGGAATATCTTCAGATATTATCCAAATCCCTTTAATGCCAATACTTATACTGATGGTAAATTTCTTGTTACTATTGAGGATCATTCAGACGCCAAGATATCAATTTATAATCTTGCAGGTGAGTTGATTGATGAAATTACAATTGATGGTACAAATACTGGTACGATTGAGGTGAATTATACTCCTGAAAATGTCTCTTCCGGTATCTATTTTTGTCTACTCAAAGCCGGAGACACAAAAGCGACGATTAAACTAGCCGTTATCCGATGATTTTACTGTGCACAACTTGTGGATAACCGGTTATTTTTTGAAAACAAAAATGCTAATCTCCTTCTATTGTGCCGTTTGCGATTTTTTGATAATTTTCAATAAGGTGCATAATATTTTTTCCTTTAATGAAATTAGAACTTCTTATATAACAGTAAGTTAGGAGAAAAACCCTCGTTTGCCCGAAGGATTTTGGGCACAAATTTTGCTTTAGAAAATTGAGTTATTTGAACTTTTCTTCAGCACCAAAATTCCTGTATAAACTTAGAGATTTCAGATTATCCTTATCGTCTTCAGAAAGTGAATTTGAGAGTAAACGAGCAAACAATTTACCGATTCCGGGTCCCAGCATAAATCCCTGTCCACACATTCCAACAGCAAGATAAAATCCTTCCAGTTTGGTCTCTCCAAGAATAGGAAAGCCATCAGGTGTGGCAGGATATTGTCCGCGCCATGTTCTGCGTACTTTTAAGTTCTTCATACGGGGAAAGAGATCCAGCATCCTCTGTGTCACCTGAGGAAGAAAAACAGATGTCGCCCTGCTGTCTGTGCCGACAATTGGAGGTTCGGGAGTGATGCAGAAGATGACCTGTCCTTCAGGTCTTTGATAAAAATAATAATTCTTAGAGTTCTCTGCAGGTCTGAGATCAACGATCATCGGATCAAAAAAATGCTGAACTGCATCAGTAATTCCACCCTCATGACTATCAGGAACTACAGGAATATCCAAACCGACCATATCCCCTATTCGCTTTGCATCATTCCCTGAAGCGTTGATTATATATTTTGCAGAATAGGATTTGTCCGCTTTCGTTTTAACAGTATATCCGCTTCCCTCCTTAATAATCTCGGAGACTTCTTCCTTAAACACATAAGAAGCACCGTATTCCATACTCTTGAAATAAAAATAGTTCAGTGCGAGATATGGGGATGCACTGCCGTCTTCGGGAGAGAAGGTTGATCCTCTCAAACCATCGGGATTCACACCAGGTGCTCTTTCGAGGAACTCTTCTGCAGAAATCCAATCTATATTAAGCCCATAACTTTTTTGTACCCGTAAGAGGTCTTTGAGCAGTTGTTCGTGTGCATTGGAATAAACAGGAAATGAATAGCCATTGGACCGCCATTCGATATCATCTCCATACATCTCTTTCCAGGCAGAAAAAATGTCTATCGACTCTAAAGAAATGTGGATCTTTGCTTTATCGGAATGTGTCGCGCGAATTCCGCCAATTGCTTTCTTATTCTGTCCCTGTCCCGGAGAAGCCAGGCTTTCTATGACAAGAACAGAAAATTTCTTTTCAACAAGATATAACGCGATCGGAACTCCCACTGAACCTGCACCAATAACAATGATATCAAAATTCATATTCATGGTATCCTACTTCTCTTTAGTTAAGGAAAGAATTTCGAGCGGCACTTCTATGTAGAGCGGACGTCGCGTATTGTAAGTGATATCCTGCAGTGAA
>CAYUTH010000015.1:0-19215 GCA_964447485.1 uncultured Candidatus Cloacimonadota bacterium
ATGATCTACAAACAGTTTTGGTATGTATATGAAAAATTTTGGGGGTATGCATGTATGCATTTAAACAATATATTGACAGATTCAGAGACCTTCTTCGTTTTCAAATAAAATGTTTGGGCATCGTTCTGAAAGTTAATTGCAGAGGATAAAAAATGGAAAAATTACCTATAACTGTATTATACGTTGAAGATGAGACTGTCGTCCTTTTTTCTGTGACAGAAATGTTAAAACGCCGGGTAGAAAATGTCCTTTCTGCCATTGACGGAGAAGAGGGATTTGAGCTCTTTAAAAAGCACGCTCCCGATGTCGTTATTACAGACATAAACATGCCAAGAATGAACGGTCTGCAAATGGCTCGCAAGATCAAGCAGCACAATCCTGATATTCATATCTATTTGCTCTCTGCGTATCCTCAACCGGATTATTTACTCGAAGCGATCGATATCGGTGTAAAAGGATTTTTGAAAAAGCCCCTTGATAAGGAAAAACTGTTTGCGATTCTGAGGGAAATATCAGAGCCCACCTTACTGAAAGAAATGATTTCCCAGGGAAAGCTCGATCGCGAAATCGTCGAATACGCCCTACAGGAAAGTGAAAAGAAATACCAGACAATATTCAAGAGTCTCAGTAATGCCATTTTCGTTTATAAACTCTCTGAGGGCGGCACACCGGGTCGTATAGTTGAGGTCAATGATGCTGCAATTAAGTATCTCGGCTATTCAAAGGAAGAACTTCTCAAGATGACTCCTCTCGATTTCATCAATAAAGATTTTCATGAGAACTTTCCACACTTTTTAGATGAGCTCAAGCAAAAACAACATATGACTTTCGAAGCTGAGCATATTACAAAGGACGGCATGATCATACCTGTCGAAGTGAGCACCCATTTAATGATCCAAAAGGATAATAAATTTGTCATTGCAATCGTTAGAGATATCTCTGAGGGTAAAAAGCATGAAGAAGAACTCCTTCTGCACAGTTACGTACTTCGGAATCTTCATGATAGCGTGATTATAACGGATCTCAATGGGAATATTACGTATGTGAATAATGCAGTATTAAATACTTTACACTATACAAAAGAGCAACTAATAGGAAAAAATATTAGGGTGCTTGGTGAAGATAAAGATGTGGTCCTTCAAAAGGAAATAATTGAAGATACTCTGAAGAAAGAACACTGGCATGGGCTTGCCGTGAATTTTACATCCGAAGGCGAAAAGATCTATTATGATTCTCACACATGGGTAATGCGCGACCATAACAAGAAACCGATCGCACGGGTTGGTATCTCTCATGACATTACAAGTGAACGGTTACAAGAGGAAAAACTTAAAGAAAGCGAAAGAAAATTCCGCACTCTTGCTGAAAACATTCCGGGTACTGTCTATATCTATGAAATGTGCAAAGACGGCAAAACCCGCATTATGCACTATCTTGGTCCTGGTTTCCGTGAAATGATAGGCGAGGAATTTTCAAAAGAGATTAATTACGATGCCACCACCTTTTTTGATTATGTTCATCCTGACGATTATGAAGGCTTGCAGATAGCGGCTGAAAAAGCCCTGAAAAATAACGAGCCCCTGAGTTATGAATACAGAATGCAATCGACAGAAGGGAACATTCTCTGGATCCGCTCAATTTGCCGGGGAATGATCCTCGAGAACGGGAATACATTATGGCAGGGTGTTCTTATAAATGTGAGTGAGCGCAAAGAAGCCGAAAGACAACTTAAAAATAATGAAGCTTTCAGCAATGCTCTTTTTGAATATAATCCAGTGGAAACAGTTGTCGTTGATAAGCAGGGCAGGGTAGTACGATATAACAATTCTATTGGAGAAAATCATAGCAGGGCACCTGAAATCGGTGATGTGATGTACAAAGATTATGCAGCAAAGCATAACATTGAAATGTATAATAATCTTATGAACTGCATCAAGAACAACGAGAGAAAAGTTTTTCCGTACACAGTTTATCGTAAAGGAGAAAAATCAGAAAAACATCTTCATATTACGATCGCTCCCTTTCCTGAGGGAGCAATCATCACTTCACGAGATATCACCAGACAGGTGCGTGCCGAAGAACTTCTGAAGAGAGAAATAGATCAAAAAGAACTTCTCATTAAAGAAATAAACCATAGGGTGAAAAATAATTTTGCACTTGTATCAAGCCTTCTTGCAATACAACAGCAAAATATCGAAGATAAAGAAGTCAGAGATATCTTTGAAGAAGCTCAAAACAGGATTCAATCAATAGCCCTTGTCCATAAACTGCTCTATAACTCAGAAAATCTGGCGCATATAGATTTTTCTACCTACATAACTTCCCTGGTAAGACAGCTCAGAGGTGGATTTGAACACAAAACAGGACAAATTACTTTTGATCTGAACATACAAGAAGTAGCGCTTGATATTGCCAAAGCCATTCCATGCGGCCTTATAATAAACGAACTCATTACTAATGCTTTTAAACATGGATTGAAAGATAGAGAAACCGGGGTGATCTCTGTGAAAATGCACTCCCTTGATGATAGTCAAGTGGAATTCATTGTTTCAAACGATGGAATTCCTTTCCCGAAAGAAGTAGATTTTCGTAAAACACAGACTCTCGGTTTCCAGCTTGTGACAAGTCTGGTTAAGCAGATCGGGGGAACTATCGAACTTGATAAAAGCAAGGGAACTAAATTTATTATCACATTCAATATATAATTATTTACATGTTTTTTCACGATTTTTTTTTAGACCCATCATTGAAGTAAATGAAATAGAGGAGTCACACATGAGTTCATGCTCATACGATACGAGAGAGACAAAAGGAACTCCCTCAACTGGCAATATAAAAATAATGCGAGACCGCTACCTCTCTGAACCGATGATGGTAGATGTCGAATATATGAAGTTTTATACACAAGCACATAAAGAATCTGACGGAATGAATTCAATCGAAAGACGTGCACATTGCCATGCGTTTGCCATGGAAAATCTCACCCCTGTTATCCGTGATGGGGAACTCTTTGCCGGCAACAAAACAAGATTTGTTCGCGGTGCTATTCCTTATGCTAACTATGCCACAAACTACATCCTCAGAACCTTGAACAAAGAGGAGCAGGAAGCCCAGGCAAAATTTACTGAGATCGGCACCGGTGGCGGCATCGAACATTCGCAGAAGATTGCCTCTGAAGGTAAACATGAAGTGTTTGGAAAAAAATTCATCATTTCCCATGAAGATAAAATAATTCTTAGGGAGATCGCTGAATATTGGTCAGGCAAATGCATGCAGGATGTTGCTGACAAGTTCTGGAAACCAGACTTTGATAAAGCATCATATATTGAAGACGGCTGGAAAATAGGACTCTATACAGCACCTCACGATCCTGCTCCGGAAGGACGGTATGTGCTGGATTTCGAAACAGCTCTTGCCGAGGGTTTTGACTCCATTATCAAAAAAGCTCAAAAATTGATCAAAGAGACCGAGATCACGGATTATGAATCTGCTCAAAAAGCATATTTCTGGCGTGCAGGAATTAGAGCGCTTAAAGGAACAATTACTTGGGCTCATAACTATGCAAAAGAAGCACTTCGTCTCGCAAAATCAGAAAAGAATGAACAACGAAAAAAAGAATTACTTGAAATAGTAGAAATGTGTGAATATGTACCGGCGCATAGTCCTCGCACATTCAGAGAAGCGATGCAGGCATACTGGCTGATCTATCTTGCAGGACATATCGAAGGTGCGCATCTCGGCTACTCACCCGGACGTTTCGATAGATATATGTATCCTTATTATAAGCGCGATATTGAAAAAGGCACAATCACAAAAGCCGAAGTGCTTGAACTCCTTGAAGCTCTGCGCGTGAAGATGACAGAGATCGAGTATAT
The DNA here is from genome assembly GCA_964447485.1 of uncultured Candidatus Cloacimonadota bacterium. Lineage (GTDB taxonomy): Bacteria > Cloacimonadota > Cloacimonadia > JGIOTU-2 > JGIOTU-2 > Celaenobacter. Next base: position 3,876 of record CAYUTH010000015.1, read on the forward strand.
GGCTTCGTTTTCGTGGGAAGGACTTGGCTCCGGTAATCTCTACCAGAACATGATACTTGGCGGATTGGATGAGGAAGGTCACAGGGGAGACAATGAACTGTCCCTTCTTGTGCTTCAATCTGCGATAAACTGCCAGACAACCCAGCCCACCCTCTCGATCTGGTATGATCCGGCTCTTTCTGATGAATTTCTTTTAAAGGCGATCGAGTGTGTAAAAACCGGTGTCGGATTCCCTGCATTTTTCAATTTGAAGATATATATTCAGCATGAACTTCAAAAGAGCAAACTTCCTGTATCCCTTATCCGCAAATACGCTGCAATGGGCGGCTGCACGGAACCAACGATGGAAGGCATGAGTTACGGCGTTGTGCAGGCAGGATTCATAAACCACGCAAAAGTGCTCGAACTTGCGTTGAATGGCGGTCTTGATCCTCACACAGGAAAACATATAGAAAAATCTCAAATTCCTCAAACCTATGATGAATTGGTCCAATCGTATAAATATCATTTAAGAAATTCCATAAAGAATTGGCAGCGCTACTGGAACTATGTCATGGCAGCTCACCGCGACACATGTAACCTTATCTACTCCGCAATGCTTGTGCGCGATTGCCTGAGCAGAGGAAAATCCCTCGATGATAAAGGCGCATTGGTAAATGGAAGCCCGACCACACTCAGCTCTGGAATGGTGAATGTGGCAAACAGTCTTGCTTCGGTAAAAAAACTTGTTCGTGATGATAAAAAACTCTCTATGAATGAACTCAGAAAAGTTCTGGCAGAAAATTGGAAAGATAAAGAAGATCTTCATAAAGAAGCGGTAGATGCACCCAAGTGGGGCAATAATGATGACTACGTCGATGTCATTTATGAAGAACTGTTCAATACCTATTGCGAGTATGTGTCCGAGCAACTTAATTATTTGGGCGAGCCCTACGATCCCTCAATGCTGGCAATTAGCACACACGCCCCATTTGGGAGAGTATGCGGTGCTACTCCTGATGGCAGATACGCAGGAGAAACTCTTGCAGACGGCGTTACCTCACCCTTTTACGGAACTGATAAAAATGGTCCTCTTGCGGTTCTTCACTCTGCAGGTAAGATCGATCACACAAAGATACGCGGTGGTCTGCACAACATGAAATTCTTACCTTCTACCCTGAAAGGTGTGCAAGGCTCGAGAAAACTGCTTGCTCTCATCAAGACATATTTTGACACTCTCGGATTCCAGCTTCAGTTCAATGTCGTAGACAGCATAATGCTCAAGGACGCGCAGGAAAATCCCGATCAATACCGCGACCTGATCGTACGTGTTGCCGGCTTCAGCGCATTCTTTGTTGAGCTGGGAAAAAGCATTCAGAACGAGATCATAGCCAGAACTGAACAAAAACTGTAGCATGCCCGACAAACAACCAACTGCTTACATCTTTGATATTGAAGATTTTGCCACACAAGATGGTCCGGGAATCAGGACAGTCATTTTCTTCAAAGGTTGCACGCTTACATGCAGATGGTGTTCAAACCCGGAAAGTCAGAACAATTTCCCTGAAATTCTCTACAGCGCTGATTTATGCAAAAAATGCGGAACCTGTATCAAAACATGTCCGTACGATGCAGTCAGTTTCGATAAAAAAAACGATCTAATTTTCAATAGAGACCTCTGCCTGATATGTAAAGAGAAACCATGCATATCTACGTGCAATTATGGTGCCCTTCGTATTGCTGGAAAAAAATGGAACGTCGATGATCTCTTTGAAAAAGTAACTGTTAATGCACAATACTTTGCCAATTCTGGAGGAGGGATCACTCTTTCGGGTGGAGAACCGCTTCTCCAACCGGAATTTGTTCGAGCATTCGTGAATAAATGTACTGAGCGAGGATTCACGGTAGGACTTGAAACATGCGGTTTCTTTAAATGGGATCAAGTGAAAGATTTTATCACAGAATTTGATTTTATCTACTTTGATATTAAATGCCTGGATGAAGAACTCAGTAAAGAGCACACAGGACAAAGCAACCGAATTATTCTTCAGAATCTCCAAAATCTGGCAAAGATTTTTGATCCGAAAAAGATCATTCTCTCATTACCCCTCATTCCGGAAATTACCTCGACCGGAGAAAATATATCATCAGTTATTGAGATGTGTAAAAAACTGGAAATATCCTCGGTACGCCTGCTTCCCTACCACACACTTGGAAAAGGTAAATATGCAGAATTGGGAAGAGAGTATAAAATGAAGGATGAGGTAAAGATAACAGATGCAGAGGTGCGTGATATTCAACAAGTTATTGAGAATAAGAATATTACCTGTATAATTGAGGGATTTTGATAATCAATTTATCGTGAAATTATATAAGGGGCTGAAAATCTTCAGCCCCTACTTTTTTCGAGTTAATTCGTGTTAATCCGTGGTTTATTATCCCTAAAACACATCAAAAGTATAAGACACTTTCAGGAAATAGGTGTCCTTTTTTTCCCAATTTACCTTTATTGGATCATATCCATTAAATCGTATCTTCTCCTGGTCATCAAGAGAAGTAACACCAGCATACAACGCGATATTTGCATAGGGATTGTACACAAAAAGCGGATATATATTCAATTCAGTGTACGTATGTGTCCTGTCGTGCTCAATTACCTCGCAATTACTATACTGCAAAATACCTCTTATATAGAATTGCTTGTTGAACTGGTACTTCAGCGTACACTCATATACCTGTGCAGTGAAGATGTTATGTAGTTCTTCATATTCGCTACTAATATCAAAATCGATCTTGTTGGTTGGTCTTATATTGAGATATGCTTCGTATTTTCTGTATTGCTCAATGCGCGGATCATCCTCATCGAACCACATATATTTCCCAAACTCAAAATTCGTATTAAGCACAAAAAGGTCAGATGGATAGGACTGGAACGATATCCATGGCGTGTACATGTGATTATCTTTTCCTGCAAAATGGACCATCTGGAAATTGACACCTGTCCAGATCTCAAATCTGCTCTTACAAATACCCCCAGTGTAGAACTTGAGAAAATGCTCTTTTATAGCTGAGAAATCCAGATCATATTTGATGTTTGCATCATATCCGATCTCGAACATTCTCACGAATTGGACGTCGTTTGGTGCTCGCTTGTGCCACTCGCCATGACTCTCCAAGAATTGAATGTCATTTTCAGGAATGAATCCCATATCTGCCTTGAAATTTTTCGAGATCGCTTTCAATTCTAAATTTACAAAGATGTTTTCAGAATCGAAGGTCAATTCGCTGAAATAGCCAAATCCTTTGTGCCAGGTTTTGTCTATTGTTTGATCTGCCGAGCCCACAAGCTGCACATAGCCACATAAATTATCAAGAACGGGAAAGGTTCCATCAACATCCCCAACGAGATTGTAATATTCTTTGAACTTACGGACAGCAATAGCACTGCGAAGAAAAGAATTTCCGTTTTGGGCTTTTTTCTCAAAGGTCAGGAAACCAAAATATGCATTTGCAGAACCATCATAATTTTCAATGAATCGGGAGCCATTTGCATTTTCATCTACAGCGCCCAAACCGAATAGGTAATTTCTTTTATAAGCTCCCGAGAATTTTGTTCCAAATATTGGATTGAATATTTTTCTCGTATGATAGATCGTGATCGGAGTGTGAAAAGGATTGGTGCTTTCTATGAAGAATGGACGTTTTTCCGGAAAATAAATCGGGAAACGAGTATTCACATCTATCTCGATCTCATCTGCTTCAATTATACTGAAGTCCGGATTGATGGTCATAGTAGTTGTAAGATTCGAGTTCGGTTCATAAAAAACATTCAATTCCGGCTCATATTTTCTCTTGACCTGATGGTCACCTTGCTTTTTATTATGATCATCTGTATAACTCATCATGAATGAAGGGATCAGCTTTAAGTTTTTATTGGTCGGCAGTTCTTCAAATATAAGAATGCCATAATTATCATAGAAATTTTGTCCATTCCTATCCACAGGTGTAGCAGATATTTCTTCTTTTCTTTCTTCAATATGTCTTTTTATGAAGAAACCCCATTCAACATTTTTACCGCTCTTGTATTTAATATTCCTGAGTGGAATTTTCATCTCTACAGTATAACCGTCATCAGTAAGCGCTCCGAAAGAATCATAATGGATATTGATGGATGTGTCTATATCATCTATCACAATGCCGTCTGCCTGCTCTCCGTAACCGTTTGAGCCGAAATAGTATGCTTTTGCATTAGAATAGAACGTATCGATGAACAGGAATATCCTGTCTGTGTAATAGATCTTATCACGGATACAATGGAACAATCTGATCTTTTCAGGATCGTCCATAAAACAATGAACTCCGTAATAAAGATATTCATCATCATAGGAAAGGTAACAGATGGTTTTTTCCGAAGGTTCTGTATTATCTCCGGGAGAAGTTTGATAGAACGTTTCAACGACCGCTGCACCTTCCCACTCACCATCTTCAAGTACTCCGTCGATTTTTGGAGTGTGGTTAAGTTTCGGAACATGCAAGGTTAATTTTGCATTGAGACCTATCGGAATGATAAGTATCAGAAGTAGTAAATAGATAACCTTTTTCATGGGCACTCCCCTAATTTTTATTTTGCTATGAACCGAAGATTATTCAAATCTTTCAGTTCATCTTGAGTGAGCAATTTTCCTGTCAATATAAAGAACTTTTGTGACTTGCTTCTTTTATAGACTCCAAATTGCATTTCATTTATCCTTTTTTAATATGCCCTTTCTTGCTGTGCATATTCTTCCCGGATCCTTTCTGGGCATGCTTCACTTTCTTTGAGTTCTTCAGATTTTGCTTCATCTGTTTTTCTTTCAGGAAATCTTTCATTTGCTTATTCATACGGCATATTCCTTTCTGATTTGATCCATATCGATGACCCGGTCTGCCATCTTCTCAATAAGATATCTATCATGAGTTGCAAAAAGTATAGTACCATTAAATGACTGCAATGCTTCCTCCAGCGCTTCGCTTGCTTCGATCTCCAAATGATTTGTTGGCTCATCGAGCACAAGCACATTTGCACTGGACACAATGATCTTCGCAAGTGCGATCTTGCTCCTCTCACCAATACTTAAAGTCCGTATTGGATTGAGTATCAACTTTTCAGAAATATTTAGACATCCGAGCACAGTTCGAGCAAAGGATTGTTTTTGCATATCTCCGCCCGTAACTTCATCGAGCACCGAATTATCAAAATTCACATTTTCATAGTCCTGTGAATAATATCCTATCTTTGCCTGTGGAGACCAGGAAAACCTTCCCTCATAACTGTCGAGATGACCGGTTACTATTTTGAGCAGTGTCGATTTACCGCTGCCGTTTTTACCCATTATTGCCACACGCTCGCCATTCATGACATGCAGATCGATATTACTCAGTACATCCTTCGAACCAAAGGTTTTTGTAAGATGTTCGACTTCCAATACCTGTCTGCTTTTGATGAGCTCTGTCTCAAAATGGAAGGTCCTTTTCTTTTCGATAAAGGGTTTGCCTGCTTCGGCTTCTTCGATCTTTCTTTCCACTCTTCTTTGCAGATTTTTCGCTTGCACCATTGCATTTTTTGCCAGATTGCTCACACATTCATATACAGGTGCGTATCCTTCAGAACCGGTTTCCGCCTGATGGCTATGAGCCCATTGCGTTCGCTTTCGGGCAGCAGTTTTTAGCTTTTTAATCTTCTTTTTCTGCTCTTCATATATATGTATTTTTCTATAAAGTTCTTGCTCCTTCTCCTGTTTATAGAATGAATAATTGCCGGAATAGTTCCGCACTCCTTTAGGAGAAAGCTCGAGTATCACATTCACGCAGGAATCAAGGATATGCCTGTCATGACTGATGATGATATACGGTATTTTTATCTCATTGAGAAAATTCTCCAGCCACTGAAGTGCTTCAATATCCAGGTGATTTGTCGGTTCATCAAGCATAAGGATATCGGGCTCGCCAAGGAGAATTCTGCAAAGTGCAAGACGGGTTTGCTCACCTCCGCTCAAAGAAGATATCTTTCTTAGGAGCATCTTGCTATCAAAACCAAAGCGTGTTGTGATCTTTTCGATTGCGATCTCGAAATCATATCCTCTATTTTTTTCATATTGAGAGAGCATAGTGCTGACCTGTTCAGGTTCGAAATCTTCAAGCTGATCGATCTTCTGCTTTAATTCTGCCAGGATTGGGTTGCTCTCCCATAAAAATGAGACGCCCGATTTCTTTGTCGGCAAATCCAATTCCTGGGGAAGATACCCGATCGAAAGGTCTGTTTTATGATAGACACTTCCTTCGACCGGGCTCAGTTTTTTTCTCAAGATATCTATCAGTGTTGATTTACCGCATCCGTTCTTGCCGATCAGACCGATCCTATCATGCTCATATACGGAAACAGAAACCTTCTCAAAAAGCATGTCTGGCTGAGTGTCGTACCGGAACGAAATGTTGTCAGCTCTCAATAACTGCATGATCTATTCCTTGATTTTCTATGCCGTCAGCAGCTCAGATTCACGCTCTTCCATGAACTGATTCGAATAGAGCCGGTAGTAGTAGCCCCTTTGCTTTATCAGCTCATGATGGGTACCCTGCTCGGTTATTCTGCCTTTCTGTATGACTAGGATTCTGTCGGCAGATCGAATAGTCGAAAGACGATGAGCAATTATGAAACTCGTCCTGTCAGCGAGCACTTTATGGATTGCATCCTGAATTTTCTGTTCGGTTTCCGTATCGACCGATGAGGTTGCTTCATCAAGCACGAATATTTTCGGATCTGTGAGAATTGCTCGTGCAAAAGAAATGAGCTGTTTCTCGCCCGTAGAGAGCAATCCACCGCCCTCTCCAACTTCCGAATCATATCCTTTTTCAAGATGTGAAATGAACTCGTGGGCATTCACCAGTTTTGCAGCTTCGACGATCTCTTCCTTGGTTGCATCCAGTCTGCCGTAGGCAATATTATCCCTGATCGTGCCGCTGAAAAGATGTGGAGTTTGCAGCACATATCCAAGGTTTGAATGAAGCCAGAGCAACGACCTTTTTCTATAATCAACACCATCGATGAGCACTCCGCCTTTCGTTGGTTCATAAAACCTGCAAGCAAGGTTGACTATCGTGCTTTTGCCGGATCCTGTTTCACCAACAAGTGCAACAGTTTCGCCAGCGCGCACTTCAAGATTGAAGTCATCGAGCACATACTCTCCGTCTTTATAGCCGAAAGATACATCCTTGAAATGAATATTCCCATTGATTTCAGGCCAATTCTCTCTCTTGCAATCAGTCATATCTCCATATTCATCAACAACTTCGGAGGTATCCTGAATATCAGGTTTTTCATCGATCATAGAGAAAATGCGTTCTGCGGATGCTTGTGCATTCTGAAGCTCAGCAAACACGCGTGACAGTTCACGAAGCGGTTCAAAGAATTGAACAGTATATGAGATAAATGCAACAAGAGTTCCGTATGAGATCGTTCCGAGCAACACCCCGTTTCCTCCGCGCCAGAGCACAAGCCCTGTTCCAATGCTTCCGAGTGTGAGTACCACGGGCAGATAGAGTGATGAAAATATCGCAGCTCTGACTGACGAACGGTTCATCTTAGTCGTAATCTCCTGGAATTCGAGCAGGTTCTCTTCTTCACGAACAAGTGTTTTTGTCGTTTTTGCACCGGTTATGCCTTCGCTGAACGCTCCGGTGATCTGGGAATTTATCTTCCTGACTTTTCTGTACGCTTTGAGGATTTTCTTCTGGAAATAGAGACTTATCAACACAAGTACCGGAACAACAGTAAGTGTGATCAGCGCAAGCTTCCAATGCATGAAGAGCATCACGACGACAATACCGATCATGAGTGAAATGCCCCATACCATATCAACGAGTCCCCAGGAAATGAATTCACCAAGACGCGTGCTATCAGAAGTCATTCTTGTCATTATCCATCCTACAGGCGTCTTATCATAATAATTAAAAGACAGCTCCTGAAGGTGCATAAAGCCCTTCTTGCGGATGTCATAAGAAATGCCCATCTCGATCTTTCCTGCGATGGCAATGAAGAAGTAGATGTTCATACTCTGTAGTAAAATAAGCACAAAATATACTACTCCAAATCCAACTATGCCGTGCGTGTGCTGCGGGACGACAAAATGATCGATCGCATATTTGCTCATCAGGGGTAATACTACGTCCACACCTGCAAGCGCAAGCATAAACACAGCCAGAATGAACATTCTTTTCTTATAGGGTTTGATGAATCTGTACAACTTTTTCCAGAGTGAAAAATCAAATCTCTTTGTATATTCCTGTTCTTTATATACACTCATATCATTATCCTACACAATTTTATGAATTACCATTTTTATGCTGTTTCCAGAGAAATTTTATTTTTATCAATGCTGATTTTTACGTTATTATTTTTCATTTCAGTTTCCAGTTCTTCTTCAAGAGAATTCTGGATCATCCAGATGCGCCTGTACAATCCTTCCTGGCTGAGCAATTCTTCATGGGATCCTATCTGCACAAGTTCGCCGCGCTCGAGCACAAGTATGATGTCCGCTTCAGAAAGTGTGGTCAACCGATGCGAGATTATGAAAGTAGTAGCTTTCCGGTCTCTCCTGTTCAGTTGAGCTCTTATTGCTGCATCAGTTTCCATATCGACCGCACTTAACGAGTCGTCGAATATCAAAATCGGCGTGTTCATGACCAGTGTTCTGGCCATAGCAACTCTCTGTTTCTGTCCACCCGACAAGGTGACTCCGCGCTCGCCAACAGCAGTGTCATATCCTTGCTGAAAATCCAATATGACATCGTGGACAGAAGCGATCTGCGCTGCCTCGAAAACTTCGTCGTCTTCAGAATTATTTCTGCTCATGCCGATATTCTCTTTAAGAGTACGTGAAAACAAGAAGGGCTCCTGAAGCACGATACCCACATTTTTTCTGATCGCATGCTTATCAATATCCTTGAGTTCTATATCATCAATTTTGATGGAACCGCTCGTGTAATCATACAAACGTGGAAGAAGATGCGCAAGAGAAGATTTACCCGAACCTGTTGGACCGAGAATTGCCACAGTCTGCCCGGGCTTGACTGAGAATGAAACATTATTCAACACTGGTTTACCGGGCTCATACTCAAAGCTTACATTTTCGAACTCTATCTTACCCTTTACGGAGATTTTCTCGCCTTCTTCAAATTCTTCTATCGGCTCATCGAGTATCTCATGAATACGACCTACTGACACCATGGTCTTACCCATATCTGTCAGCACTCTTCCCATCTGCCGGATGGGCCAGAGCATCATACCTACGAAGGTCGAGAATGCGAGAAGCGTGCCGAGTGAGATCACGCCGGTTGCTGCCCAGAATGTGCCAAGAATGAGCACCGCTGCGATCTGGATAAGAGAGAAAAAGTCCGAAATCGACCAATACCAGGCAAGAAGCCAGATCAATCTATAAGTGAGATCTCGATACTCGCTGTTCTTTTCATCGAATTTATCTATCTCATGTGCCTGCCGGGCAAATGCGCGTACCACTCTCACGCCGCTTAGGTTCTCCTGCAGCACTGTGGACATTCTTCCTTCGGATTCATCGGAAAGCTGGAATGCTTTCTTCACTTTCATAAAGAAAATCACTGCAAATCCAAAAATGAAGGGAATGAGCGCCATTGAAACAAGGGTCATTGGAACACTCATCGGTAGCATGAACGAGAGTGCAAATCCGACCATGAATAATGCTCTTCCCACTTCGACGAACTGTATCGCAAGAAATCTTCGTACAGTCTCCACATCCGAAGTGCAGCGTTGTATAAGATCACCTGTTTTCGATTTTATATGATATTCATAGGGCAGAAGTTGAAGATGATCATATACTTTATCTCGTATTTTTTGCGCAATTGACTCAGATGCGACTGCTGACCATTTTCCTTTAAAATAGAGAAATACTCCTCTCACCAATGTAATGGCAATGAGTATCACACTGCAAATCCAAAGTTTTCCAACCAGCCCGGAGCGACCGCCAAAGAGATCGTAGGCACCCGAAAACACCGGCTTGAGCCAGCCCTGAGCTTCGAGAGCTTTCTCACCGATGATTGAATCCACAGTGATCCTCAACACCATTGGCCAGAGGAATGAGAGAAATGTTGCCATTCCAATTGCTACGATAGCTATGATGTAAAGAGCTCTATTGCCCTTCATAAATTGCCATAAGTAGTATAATTTTTTCATATTGACCTGCGACAGGATATATTGATTAACATAAAAAGCACCGCTATTTTAATATGAATCCGGGCTTTGATCTGGAGTGGTAAAACAAAAAAGCCACGGATTCGCTTGTCCGTGGCTTACATTAAAAATGTTATTTTATTGCATGAACCTCGGACGGGCGGTTGTTGATATGACGAGAAAACACACTATTTGCATTATTGGCAGTCTGGCAGTGTCGCCAGGGATAAATCTGATCATGCGATGAACCTCCATCCGAATTATTTTTTCATTTGAACCAAAACTGGCAAACGAACCGGGAGAGTGTCAAGAAAATCTGGGAATTTGCATAATTTATTCCATTTCATACAAGACGAATTTGGGGAAAATGGCAGGATGAAAAAATAAATTTGACATAAAAATTTAAATTAATTCTTTTTCAATATTGAAAGTACAGGAAAAAAACGATGATAAGAATGGAGATATTTGAACTAAACAACGTTTATTAGCTTAAAGGTTGGGAGGACGTATGAAAAATATACTAATTTTATTAATAACCATTATGTTGCTATGTGCTTCATTGTGTATGGCAGGAATATTAGAAAACAAAACACCTGATACTACCTCACCACTCACTCCACCTGAAATCAATGTCGAGCCATCTTCACTTACATTTGGCATGATTTCAGGCACAGGTGGCTCTGTTTCCGATGAACTGCACATCTCTAATACTAACACCGATCCGCAGGCAGCAAACCTGGAATGGGATATTGAGATTCAAAATGCGGATAGTTTGATTATTCTAAGTACTTATCCTGATAGCGGTTCTATCCCGCCCGGTCAGACACAAACGGTTATTGTAACGTGGTATAATGATCCTCCACTCACTCCAGGTACGTATACCGCGGATATCATTGTTCATAATAATGCATTACCAAATGGTGCATCTGATATTACTGTACCTGTAGTGTTGTATTATACAGATGAGTGTGGCGGTTTAGAAGGTGAAGTAACATATGGAGGTTTCCCGCTGGAAGGTGTGCTTGTTACCTGTGGAAATTATCAAACCTACACTAACGAATATGGCTATTTCTCTTTTAATGATCAAGAGATTCCTTCAGGATTTTATGATGTGTATTTTTACTACGAGGGAAATTTACTAGGGTGTGCATATGGTGTTTACCTAAATCCGGGATGGGTAATATACTTAGTTTTAGATTTACCCCTCTATTTACCTCCACCTGAAAATTTCACAGCAACTGTTCAAAACTACTTCATTTATCTGGATTGGGATCCGCCACAAACCGGAGGTAGTGGCACGCAAGTCGATTACATCCTCGATGACGGCTCTTATGAAAGTAGCTGGGCTGTTGATCCTGGAAATGATGCCTGGCTTGGCAACCTATTCTCTACGATGGATACCGGTGAGATCGTACGCTTTGAAGTATATGGTGATGAAAATGTATCAGCCGGAGGTATGAATGTTTGGGTCGATGTTTTCGACTCTAATAGAAATTATGTAGGAAGCAGCAACACATTCGTCATTTCTGCTAATAATTGGATAACCATACCTGCTCCACATATTCCCTTTTCCGGTGAATTCTATGCAATGATCCACTGGGATAATCTCCCAACTGCTACGAATTATGTTGGCTTCGACGAAAATGGACCATGCTCAAACTCAAATTGCGACTGGTATTATGACGGAACGAACTGGGAACTATTTCATAACGCTATCTCATGTAATTCCGGGGTTTTTGCAATACGTACCACTGCACTGCTTCCCGACCAAAAAACACAAGTTACGTACACAATGAATCAATCTTCAAAAAAACCTGAAGTGCATAAACGATCGCTTGATACTTCATCATCTAAAAATATCCTTTCACAAAGTAATCATACGAGTGAAGCCGACGATTACAACATATCGTATATAACATTAAAAAGTGAACCAGATCGTAACTCGAAGGATTTACCCGATCCAATACTTATTGGATACAATATTTATGAATTAGAGATGGGTTTCATTGGTTATTGTAGTGAGATTTGCACAAGTTTTATGGATGGACCTGTTGCTCCTGGAACTGAGTATACATACTGGGTAACAGCAGTATATGACCTTGGTGAATCTGGTCCCTCGAATGTTGCTAGTGCAACAATTCCAGTTGGAGAAGATGATATAATTTTGAATTACAACACAGATCTTTATAATAACTACCCAAATCCTATCATCAATAACACAACCTTCGAGTTTAGCTTAAAAGAACCTTCTCGCGTGACGTTGTCTGTGTATAATCTCAAAGGACAATTAGTTGCCACACTCCTCGACGAGGAACTCGATCCTTCTGCTTCACATTGTATCGAATGGGATGGAACTGCAAACGGAAATAAGCTAGCGAACGGTATCTATTTCTATAAACTTGTAACAGGCAAAAAATCATTTCTTAAGAAAATGGTTTTGATGAGGTAATAAAGAGGATATCTATGAAAGACAAAGAACATAGGATGTTATTATGAAAAATACTTATCAATATATTTTTACTTTTTTAATTGTATTGATTCTTTCGCATTCTGTATTACTCTTTTCATCTGATAATACTATTTCTATTAAAGATGGAGACCACATAGTCGAAGGATTTGAAGATACTACTTTCCCGCCATTCGGCTGGGAAAATCCTGGTGACCACTGGGCTCGTTTTACAACCGAAGCGTACGAAGGAGAAGGATATGCACGATGCAGCTGGTACCACAATGCAGATGCGATCCTCATCTCACCACGTCTTGTTATCGATGGTGCAGACTCCATAAACTTTTTCTGGCGAAACGACAACCTTTATGAAGCAAAAGCAAGCGATGTAATTACAGGTGATACGTTATGGATCGAGATTTCTAATACCTACCTCGATCCTGATCCAACTTGGGAATGTATTGGAACACTCTCCGCAGATGCACCCATGACAACATACGAAGAAGTATCTTTTTCCATTCCTGACTCTTATATTGGAAACGATGCAAAAATTCGATGGCGTCATCGCAGTGAGGTGAACAATGAATCCCGAGGTGTTGGACTTGATAACATCACCATGCCAGTTCCATATATACCACTTAACTTCTCGGTTGAACCTTCCTTCATATCTGATCATATCGGTCCCGGTGGTTTTCTCGATTTTCAGTATGAAATAACAAATCTTGGTATTCAACAGGATCGCTATTCCCTCACTATTGAGTATTATCATATTCATCATTACAATCCGGAAGAATATGAGGGATTCGAAATCGATGATGGCGACTGGACAGCAACGTCAGACTGGGATCCGGTCGGTGACTGGGCATGGACAAATGAATATGATGTCAATAATTATACCGGAGCAAATAATCCACCGCCAACAGCTCATTCTGGCACAGGTCTCTGGGCTACTGTGCCTAATGGTGACTATACCAATTCCGGCGGTTATAGCTATGTAAGTAAGACAGTAGATTTCGACGATGTCGAGGCTCCCTACATGACATTCTGGTATTGGTCTGACATCAATGGGGCATGGGACTATTGTGATGTGTCTGTCAATGGTGATATTCTTCTAACCATTGATACATATCCCGGCACAGAATGGGAATATGTAGAGCTTGACCTTTCAGCTTACGTTGGATTATCAGATGTCGAGATCAACTTTATGTTTTATGCCACAACTATTGCGAGTCGTGCTGGATTGTATATAGATGATATTGAGATCAGTGAATCTTCCCCAGGATATCCTTGGCCGATATCCCTGAGTTGGCCTTACGTCGATCTTGACCCTGGTGAGACAGGGTACTTCAGCCTTAATGTTTTTTTATCAGCTTATACAGAACTCGACTATGCACAACTTATTCCGGTAACGATAACCTCCCGGGAGGATAGTACTCTTAAACAACAAGTGCTCTCTTTAGCAACCTGCCACCCTCGCGACCCCTACGAACCGAATGATCGAATGTCTGATGCAACTCCAGGGGATTATGATTTTATTTCCGATGGTGCACAGATATACTACGATCCCTATTATAAAGACAAAGATCTCGATATCTACAAAATAAACTGTCTCGAAGGTGATATTATCTCCTGTTCATTCGAACTGCCCCCCGACGAAACAGAATTCGACGGTGCGATCAAACTCGTTGATGCAGATTCAACAGAACTCGCCTACGCAGATGCTTTCGAAGGAGGTGAAAATGAATATCTGGAATACCGCATTCTCGAAGACGGCACCTATTACTGGATACTCGGGAAATGGGATGAAATACTCGAAGATAACGTATCCAGAAAGACTCAAATAAGGGGTGAAAATACTACTTATTATACCGTTACCTTTGATCACATACTCCCTCCTGAAATTGAAATCGATCCACCTTCACTATATTTTGGCATCATATATCAAAGCGGTGATACAGCACAAATTGAACTTAACATCTCCAACACTGCTGCCGATCCGCAGGCATCAAACCTGGAATGGGATATAGATATCCAAAATGCGGATAGTTTGATTATTCTAAGTACTTATCCTGATAGCGGTTCTGTCACACCCGGGCTAACACGAACAGTTACCGTAACCTGTTATGGCGACCCCCAACTCACTCCCGGCATGTATACCGCTGATCTTGTTGTACACAACAACGCACTGCTTTATGGTGCATCAGATATTACTATTCCTTTAACACTTAACATCAATAACGAAGCTATGGGGCTCATGGGAAACGTAACGTATAATAATGACCCACTTGAAAATGTTATGGTAAAAGCCGGGAACTTTATAACTTATACTGATGTATATGGATATTATTCGTTTGATTCTATCGTAGCCGGAACTTACGATATTCTGTTTTATAAAGAGTGGTTCGATCCCTACTGGGTATATGATGTAATGCTTGATGAAAATTGGGTTTTAATTATTGATGTTGGATTGTTTTTTAATGGTCCCCCACCGGAAAACTTAACTGCAACAGGGTGGAACGGCTGCATATATCTGGATTGGGATCCTCCGCAAACTGGCGGGGGTGGCGGTGGAACCCAGGTTGATTATGTCCTCGATGACGGTACCTATGAAAATGGTTGGGCAATCAATCCTGGTTATGAAGCATGGCTTGGTAATCAGTTCCCGACTACTGATGGTG
>CAYUTH010000016.1:0-18593 GCA_964447485.1 uncultured Candidatus Cloacimonadota bacterium
GATTGAGCAAACCCAATGCAGCAAGATTGACGATAAGATTCTCAACATTGGGATCTCCGCCACCCACAGATGACTGGAACTTGAATCCATAATATTCGCTTTTCTGTCCTTCCATACCGAGTGTGGAAGTAAAATCTCCGGTTACGTTCCATATATAACAATACTCATCCTGAAGTTCCGGCAAAGAGGAATCATATTGATAGTATTGCATGGGAAGGTCTTTGAGCACGACAAGCGGCTCAGGAAGATCATCAAGAAAAACCATTTCGTAAACCGAAGGATCAAGCTCCCAGATTGTAAGCTCGTACCAGGTTGCCGAAGACTGCCATGCAAAGGTCGGAGTATTATCACCAAGCGGGAGTAAGAGGTCGATGGATTGTCCGGATGTGATCTGTGTGCCGGGAGCAAGCAGGTTCACCTGCATATCATTAGAAATGACCATGGTTGCAGAACTGTGCTCGATCTCAACCATTTGCAGATCATAAAGATAAAAAGTAAACGTGTACGTGCCGCTCGGGAAATAGCCGTTCGCCATAACAAAATCCTCAAAATCAGGAATGTTGTTCAGTACATCATTCCAAGAACCCTCGATCTTCACATCGTTATTGATAATGTCCCGATTGGATAACGTATAAGCCTGCATAGGTGCAAATGCAAGGTAATCAGTTTCCGTATTACCCGGAATGCCGTCATAAGTTCTAAGCAATCCGTCCGTTTCTGTAAGCAGATCTCCGTATGCCGGAGCATATAATGACATCGCCATTTTACATTGCAGGTCGCCACCCGACATATTAAGTATATCGAGCGTAAAAATGATCGGCTGTCCTGCCGGATCATCCTTATCAAAAGCTGAAGGATATACAATATCAAAGCTGTTCACGTCGAGACGCACTGTGAGCTGCCCGTACAGCATACCCGAAAAACACATGATCATAAAAAAAAGCAATAGTTTTTTCATGAAATACCTCCTAAAGGTTTTTGTGAAATATTTATTACATAATTATTCATTTTGCTCACCGCTTGCATTGCATTTTTTAGTAATTTTTTTCTAATATTTTGTCAAGTATATCAAAATTTAAAAAAAATACAAAGAAATTTATAAATCACTTAAATCAACAGTGTTATCTCAAGAAAAATATAATGGGTTAAATAATATAATATGTTAACAAAAAAAATTAAATGAAAAAAGGAGAAAAATGAAAAAATTAGTATTATTTGTTTCGTTTCTTTTCATTGCTTCGCTATGTTTTGGACAGAATTTAGTATCTAATCCAGGTTTCGAGGATTGGACAGTAAACGGTGCTGGGGGTCCTCCAGATAACTGGGTACTTTCGAGCAGTTCAAGTTTTTCTGCCACTCAAGAAAGTACTACTATTCATGGTGGAACCTATAGCGCAAAACTAGATTGGTCAACAACTAGTAACCGAGATTTTCAACAAGAAGACATTCCTGCTACAGCTGGTGGTTTTTATGAATTTTATGCATGGGTACTTGATAATGATTCTGGAGGTAGAGTAGCTCTTTATATCCGATGGGAAGATTCTTCTGGTGATTACATCTCTAATTCTACTTTCGTATATTCTGTAGACGATGCAAACTGGCAACAGGTTACTACAGGGAGTACTGAAGCCCCTGTTGGAACTGCACAATGTGAAGTAAGAATACGCTGTTATGATATTTCAGGATGGTCGGGTTCTGCAACAATTTATGTAGATGATACTAGTCTAACATTAGATACTTCAACAACAATAACAAATGCATACTCTATAAGTACTGATGCAGTTGAAGTGTTTTACAATCAAGATATGACAACTGTAACTGCCAGCGATTTCGAATTAACAGGCACTGCAACGATTACTTTTACCACTGCAACAATTGATGGCGCGAATGCGAAACTTGTTCATCTTTCCGGAGCTTCAACAGCAATGGCAGATGACAATACGTTGGACTCAATTTCTGATGAAGCAAAATCAACCTATGATTTCTATGCTGGCATCACCTCAGTATCTTACACCAATACATTGAATCCCACTGGTTTGATCGATGACACACACACTGCCACTTTCCACGGTATCGTCTCTGCAAATGATGCTAATAATGCTGTCTGGGTAAGTGATGCAACAGGTGCATATAACGGTGTTTTAATTTTTGATTATAGCTTTGATGCTTTAGTTGATGTTGGTGATGAAATACTTTTCACTGCTGACAGAACAACCTATAATGGTTTAACTGAACTTGAACATCCTGTACTTCTTAGTACCCTTTCAACTGGTAATGCCCCTTACGGTCCTACAGTTATTGATGGTTCTGATATTGATGAAACAATTACAGTAGATACAAATCCCGCAGAATCTTGGGAAGGACAATTTGTAAAAATCGAGAATTTTTATGTTGATTCTTATACTGATTACGATTATAAATGTACTGATGATGGTGGATCCACATATTTCCATGTAGGAGATAATGTAGATTATCATTTCGGTACTTTCTCTCTCTTAGTTGGCTCAACCTATCAGGACATTCAAGGTGTTGTTGATTGGGATAATTCAGGCTCATTCTATAGAATCAATCCTCGAGATGCAGGTGATGCAACTCTTCCTGTAGAGCTTTCATCCTTCACTGCACTCTTTGCAAATGAGTTTGTAACCATACAGTGGGCAACTGCTTCAGAAACTGATGTGATCGGCTTTAATATCTATCGTGCTCATGAAGATAATTTTGAACGAGCAGATATAGTAAATGTGTCATTAATTCCCGGACACGGAACCACGACTCAACCTCAAGATTATTCCTTCACAGATGAAACTGCCGACGCTTATTTTACTACCTATTATTACTGGCTTGAGTCCGTGAACTACGGTGGAACCACGGATATTTATGGCTCTATCCAATACGATCCTGTCGATGTGGATGGTGACGGACAGCTCAATACTGTTGTACATTCCTTCCTGAATGATATTTACCCGAATCCTGTTCAGGTGGGTGAGAATATTACCTTCAACTTCATGATCGGCGGACTGGAAGGAACACTGCGTCCAGTGTCACTTAATATCTATGACATCAAGGGCAAACTGGTACAGGAAGTCATCAATGAAGACATGATGGTCAATGACTATTCAAGAACCTGGCGCGTGAACGATCTCGCCAACGGTGTGTATTTCTATCAACTCAAAACTGAGAACTATCAGGAAACCAAGAAACTTCTTATTCAATAATATATAAACGCACAACGAATACAATCCTGGTAACCATCACTGGTTGCCAGGATTTTTTTTAACCTTGCGAACGGTTAAATGGTAAAATGATGATTGTTGCGTTCCAAAGTTCAACTTCGGAACGAGAGGGAATAGTTTTTTTTTTAACGTGCTCTGCGTGAATATTTTCTCTGCCTGCCACGGCGTATTTCTCTGTGGTCTCTGTGCTCCCTGTGGTTAATATCTCTCCTCTGTACACTACATAAGACGAATCCGTCAGGGAATGGTCCCTGACGACTCAAAAAATTTCATCCCCAAGTAAAACTTAGAAACGAGAGTGATCAGTTTTTTAATTATATTTCTTTGCGCTCACTGCGTTATTTATTCTTTGCGTGCTCTGCGTGAATATCTTCTCTGCCTGCCACGGCGTATTTCTCTGTGGTCTCTGTGCTCTCTGTGGTTAATATCTCTCCTCTGTACACTACATAAGACGAATCCGTCAGGGAATGGTCCCCGACGACTCATTGTTTGTTCTTCTTATTCTTTGCGGTCTCTGCGATTTTCTCTGCGCTCTCTGCGTTATTTATTCTTTGCGTGTTCTGCGTTAGTTTGGGATTGTATTCTAAAATCTCAAATCAATGTTCTTCAATTATCATTCAAAAATTTCGTTACGGAATGGTTCCTGACGGCTCATTGTTTATTATTTTTTTCTTTGCGTGCTCTGCGTGAATATCTTCTCTGCCTGCCACGGCGTATTTCTCTGTGGTCTCTGTGCTCTCTGTGGTTAATATCTCTCCTCTGTACACTACATAAGACGAATCCGTCAGGGAATGGTCCCTGACGACTCATTGTTTGTTCTTCTTATTCTTTGCGTACTCTGCGATTTACTCTGCGCTCTCTGCGTGGAATTATTGTTTTCGAGCTCTGCGTGAAATTATATTAAAGTTGCCACCATCACTGCTTCAATTGTCCATAACCTGTTTTCTGCCTGGTCAAAGACCTTTGAAAATTTACTTTCAAATACTTCGTCTTCGACTTCGCAAATATCAGGATATTTCTGAGCGATACCTGTTTTCAAATTATGGAATGAGGGCAAACAATGGAGAAATATCACATCCTCTTTCCCTGTTTTTTTGAGCATTTCCATGGTTATCTTATAAGGTTTCAACAAACTGATGCGCTCGGCAATTTTATCTTCTTCCCCCATCGAAGCCCATATATCTGTATAGATCACGTCGCAATCTTTTACACCTTCTTCTATGGAATCTGTCGTGGTAATGCGAGCTCCGCTCTCTTGAGCATAAAATTCGCACTCTTTCACAAGGTGTTTCTCCGGGAAAAGTGACACGGGAGATACAACACGAAAATCCATTCCGATCTTTGCAGCACCTATCATCAGTGAATTTGCCACATTATTGCGTCCATCGCCCACATAGGCGAATTTTATGTTTTCAAGTATGCCGACTTCTTCTTTCACTGTCATAAAATCTGCCAGGATCTGAGTAGGATGATACAGGTCGGTCAGTCCGTTCCACACTGGAACACCTGAGTATTCAGCAAGCAAATCGACCGTTTCCTGTTTGAAGCCGCGGAATTCGATCGCATCGAACATTCTTCCAAGAACACGCGCGGTATCCTCGACAGTTTCCTTACCGCCAAGCTGGATATCATTCTTACCAAGATATTCTGTATGTGCTCCCTCATTCACTGCTGCGGACACAAATGCACATCGGGTTCGCGTCGAGCTTTTTTCAAAGAGTAATGCAATATTATTGCCTTCAAGTTTCTTTTTTAGAGTGCCGTGTGCTTTATGTTCTTTGAGTTCAAGCGCAGCTTCAATAAGATAAAGGATCTCCTTTTTAGAGTAATCCTTCAATGTTAATAAACTTCTTCCTTTCAAATTTACAGTCATGTATCCTCCGCTTTTCTATTTCTCCGGTACTATCCCAGCCCGAATAAGGTCGTGCATATGCAGCATTGCGACCGGTTTATGGTCATCATCTACGACCGGTATCATCGTGATGGCATATTTTTCCATAACTTCGAGTGCTTCGATGCCTGAAGTCTCGGGTTTTATTGCTTTTGGGTCTTTTGTCATAAGGATGCGCACTTTCTCATGGAACGGGCTCACAAAGTTTTGAAATATTCTTCGCAGGTCGCCGTCCGTGATGATGCCGGTGAGAGTGCCCTCTTCATTAATAATACTCACACACCCCAGACCTTTTGAGGTCATCACGAGTATCGCCTCTTTCAATGTTGCATTTTCTGAGATAACTGGATTTGCTTCCCCCTTATGCATGACATCACGAACCGCAAGAAGCAAACTCTTGCCGATCGTTCCTCCGGGATGAATTAATGCAAAATCGTCATGGCAAAATTTCTTTTCCTGAAGAACAATGGTTGCAAGCGCATTCCCCATTGCCAGCGCAGTGGTCGTACTTGCCATTGGAACAAGGCCAAGGGGTTCGAATTCCTTTGGAACACCAATATCTATGACTGCATCACTCAGTGTGCCAAGTGTGGATTGTGTATTTCCGGTCAAACAAATAACCGGAATGTTTTTCCCTTTGAAATATGGAAAGATATCGATCAGTTCAGTCGTATGCCCGCTGTTGGAAATTATCATCACCACATCGCTTTCATCGACCATACCGAGATCGCCGTGAATGGCTTCCGCAGGATGCAGAAAGATGGAAGGCGTGCCCGTACTGGCAAAAGTTGCAGATATTTTTCTGCCGATGATACCTGTTTTACCCATGCCTGTGACCACAATTTTACCTTTGCAATCAAGGATGAGTTCCAGTGCCTTATCAACATTATGATCGAGCCTATCAGCGAGGGCTTCAACCACTTGTGCTTCCTTTTTCAGAAGCTCTTTAACTTTATCTATATTTTTCACGATCACCTCTAAATGTTTATTTTCACCACAGAGAACACAGAGACCACAGAGGACTATAACTTAAATCTTTTAATTCCATCAGTAAGTCTTTTAACATTGAAATTGATCAATAAGCCTGTGGTAATATTTGATAATTTCATATAAGTAAGAATCTGAGCTTTATGAATTTCTTGTATATCTTCTACTGATTTAAGTTCAAGAATTATTTGACGGGGAGATTCATCTGCATTTTCTACAAGAATATCTATACGATAACCACAATTTAAATGCACACCCTTGTATTCAACTGGTATTGGATGCTCAAGATAAAATTTTATTTTATTAAGAGCTAATTCTCGAGCTAAACATAGTTGATATGTCGATTCAAGCAATCCGGGTCCAAGAATACGATGCACCTCTATTGCACAGCCAATGATCTTTCTTGTAAAAAGATCATTCTCCACATTCTCTGTGTGCTCTGTGTACTCTGTGGTTATTATTGCCTTTTTTATTCTCATTTCTTATTCTCATCTTTCACTATTGTGAAGACTATGTGTTCACTGCTACAAGGGTCGTTGCTTTGCGTCAAATTTTGCATGCACTTTTCTCTTGACATGCTCTAAAATGGTATGTTTTTATACCAACTATAAAATTTTATGGAGGTTCGATATAATGATAAAGACAATCTTTCTCACTACAGTGCTCATCTTGTTCTTGACTCTGAACTGTTTTGCAATACAGCTTAATCAATACGGACATATCACAGAAGATATGCACAAAGAAGACCTCGTATACAGTATTGAAAATGGTCTATATACGATCAGTTGTAATGGCTATGCATTTGAGGGAAATTCTTTTTTCCGAACCACATCAGGCTATCTCACCCTCATTACACTTGAAGACAATGTTCCATCAGTGCTTCGTTTATATGATAACAATGGAGAACTCGTCTTTGAAAATACATATGCAAAGATCATCAATATTACACTTTCGGAAAATCGAAAATATATTGCATTTTATGATGGGAAAGGCATTGTAGTACTTTCTGATGATGCGACTGACATCAAGCAGTATCCCGGCTCCACTACCTTTGCTGTCGATGATCTCGGGCATCCTGCTTTTTATAATTCTGAACAAAAAACAATCATGTACAAGTCATATTCACTTCCTATAAATGAACATCCTCATAACATTCTTTTCCGGGATCAAAAGCTGGTAATGTGCACAAAGAATTCGATCTCCCTTTTTCAGGAAGAGAAATTCATTCCGCTTTACACATCTCAGAAAACGCTGTTTGAGGTTAAGGTTATAAATTCGGAACTTTATTTTGTTGAAAGGGAAGAACGAGAAAATTCATTTATTTTCAAGTTGTATCATCTTAATAATAATAGTATTATACAACAAGATAAAGTTCAATATAATCTAAATGAAACCAAAACACATCAGGTAATTATCGCACCCCTTGATTATGGTTCAATAACCACTCCGCTTCCCATTGGCAATAGCTATGGAGAAATCCAGCAATATGGAGGTTCTCCCTATCTCCATCCCGGAGTAGATTTCCTTGGTGAAGATTATGAAAATGTTTACGCAGTGAAAGATGGCTACATTAAGGCAATACTTACAACAGGCGGCTCTGCCTATTGGAGAATCGGTATTTCCAATGAAGATACTTCCGCAGAATCAGAAGGATATCTCTATGCCCATCTCAATCAAAACTCAATTCCTTACATTGTCGGAGATCAGGTTCAGGTAGGTAATCTTCTCGGCACACTTTATCCATGGAGCGTTTCTGGGTTTACACACACACATTTTGCTCGTATAACATGTTCCGGCACAACATGGAATGGAAACTGGTGGACAACTGATAATCCACTTGTTGATGTGATTAACATTGAAGATACTACTGCCCCTATTTTTGAGAATGCGTATGGGTCAGACCTCTTTGCCTTCCGAACAGAAGGCGGAACTTATCTCGACCCGAACGATTTAATGGGTGAGATCGATATCATCGCAAAATGCCATGATATCATAAACTCAACCTGGCGGGTTGATGTCTGGGATATGAGGTTCAAACTTCATCCTGCATCAAATCCCAGTTCAACCATTTACGAGCGTTTCTCCTTTGCCTATGACATGCCCCTGGACACCTATATAAACGGCACCTATGATAATATGGTACTCTATACGATCTATTCGAGAGATGCATACTGTTACTCGATTGGAGACTATAGCACACGTGATTATTATCATATCATCACAAACTCTGACGGAGATTCTGTGATCACAGAGGAGGACCAATACGAAAACCTGGATACGAGCCAGTTCCCGGATGGACAGTACATTCTTGAAGTCATCGCACGGGACTGCTCTCTGAATGAAACCTCGGCATTCATGACGATCACATTTGATAATGTTTCCGTAGATGAAACAGCAATGAACGAAGACCTTTTTCAAAGTATGTATCCGAATCCCTTCAGACCAGATGTTCACGGATCTGTATGTATTTCTTTCTCCTGCCCTGATATTACAGACAACATTGAAATTCACATATTTAATTCTAAGGGACAGCATGTAAGAAAACTTGTTGCGCAACAACCTTTTGACAATTTTCCTCACATATATTGGAATGGCAACGATGAATATGGCGCTCCGGTTCCAAGTGGAATATACTTCTCGAATATTGTTCAAGAGAAAAAAGTTACTCATTTAGGAAAGATCATTATTTTACGATAATGATATCTGCTATTTTCTTAAATAGGATGTGTGGTTGCGTACAGCAATCAACAATTATTACTACACTCCAACTTATCAGGAGGTAACATGAAAAAAGAAAACTTTTTGCATGACCAGCGTTTTCAGCTTCTTTATCTGGCTTTGCTGACCAACCGGAGGGTGAAACCGCTCAGCCGCTGGAAAAGCCGCTTGGCTACAAGGAGAAGCAGACGCTAAAAAAGTTTGATCTTGTTTTAGAACCTGTTACCAGATTTTGTGACAACGGAGATAAAATTGAAGAGCTCATTTTCAGTAAAAGCTCTCGATACCTTACAGCATATACACGTCATTTTGACGACCAACCTCTCAGATTAACACCATCACAGCGAAAAATCGAAGGATTTCTTTTCGGATATCCTTCATGCTGTGTAGAAAATTTTATTCATAACGGATACACGCGCAATCCGTACATAGATAAGGAACAAAAACTTCTGTTTCATTGGATCTGCCCTGATTGTCGCATTTCACCCTCACTCTTCCCAGTCTATCAAACAATATTTGATGAATGCCGCGAGCTTTATAGCGCGGAATATGCGTTACATGAGAAGACTCCATTTTTACAATTCTTCAAAAAAGCACTTCCCTATGCTGCAGCTTTGACATTTTCTCTTGGCATATTATCTCATCTTCATGCTGATTCACACTGGATTTCTGTGCCGGGAGATGATGACGATGACTATCTTACGAATAGTGAAGAATTGATAACCGGCATTTTCCCGAGTGGAGAATCTCACACAATTGCTCAAAGTCATAAAGCGCTTATAGACAGCTTGCCACACGTCGTCACCCCGAATTCCTGCTATGTGATCGAGCACCCAACCTATGGATATTATAACTGCCCGATCTGCGGAGAACCTGCAAATATGGGATATGTGACCGTTCACAATCCTATGCACGAGCTTGAGATCGATATTCCTTATATGGCGCTTCATTTTATGGAGCATGGCTCGTTTTCCTACATTATTGAGGATGATACCACCCGCATTGATATTGCGCTGCTCAATAAGACAATCGCTCCGTATGACATCTTACATCATGCACTTGCCACACCGAATGATCCAGACAATGACGGATTGAACAACACGACAGAGACATATTTCGATATGGAATATGATAATCCCTACACGCATAATATTGGGATCGATGACGGACACGAAATATCACAAGCTCTTATTGAAAAAATCGCATCCCTTCCGGTTATTCCTTCCGGCACAACTCCGCCTGTAGACTCAATTTATATTGAACCGCAGCTTGTCTGGGGCGTCGAAGATTGCTCTATTTGTGGAAGAACTCAAAATATGGGCGTCGCCACTATTCACAATCCCATGCAGGGGACGTCAATGACCTTTCCCTTTATGGCTCTCCACTATATGTCCCACGGAAGATTTGTGTATGACGGCACGACCAACCAGGGTGAGATCGATCCGATTGCGCTCTGCATATTACTCGAACTGGACATTGTTGCGATAGATGAGTTTCCTGAAATTGCCAATAAGTTCGGGTATCACATGATGAGCTTTCCCAATCCTTTCAATAGTGCAACCACTATCAGTTTTGAAATTGCGAATCTTAATGCACGTGTACAAGCGGAAATCTATAATATGAAAGGGCAGAAGATAAAGGATCTGCCCACCATCGACCCTTCTCAAGATCATCACGTCTCTGTAATTTGGGACGGAACAGATGTTCATGACAACGCAGTTCCTTCAGGAATTTATCTGTTGAAAGCACACACTGAAAATTCTGAAGAGGTAGTTCAAAAAATTGTACTTATACGCTAAAAATCATAACTGAGGTTCTCTATTCATACGATAGAACAGAAACAAGATAAAGCTATTTTAGTTGGTTTACAAACTGAAGGCAGATCATCCTTTGATGTCGAAGAATCTCTGCAGGAGCTCGCACATCTTGCACGAACTGCAAATGTAGTTGTCTCAGCTATAGAAATCCAGATTCGGGCAAAACCTCATCCTGCATATTTTATCGGTTCCGGGAAAGCAAAAGAAATCGGTGCGCGAGCTAAAAGCGAAGATGCAAACATCATTATTTTTGATGACAATCTCACCCCTTCGCAGGATAGAAATTTATCAAAAACTACCAAGAAGCGGATAATAGACCGATCACAACTCATACTTGATATCTTTGCTCAGCATGCGCAAACAAAGCAAAGTAAATTGCAGGTCGAGCTTGCACAACTGCAGTATAACCTTTCTCGCCTAAAAGGGCAGTGGACACATCTTTCCCGAATCGAAGGCGGTATCGGATTTCGCGGTCCCGGCGAAAAACAACTCGAAATAGACAGGCGCCGTATAAATGACAGGATCGCACATCTGAAATCAAAACTTGTAGGGATCGAGCAGATAAACGAGACGAAAAGAAAAAGCCGGAAAGAGGTGTTTTCAGTGAGTCTGGTAGGATATACAAACGCCGGAAAGAGCACTGTCCTTAATAGACTCACCTCATCCAATCTTTATACGGCAGACCAGCTTTTTGCGACTCTGGAAACCACGACAAGAGGAATAACTCTCGAAACAAAAGAGCGCATTGTTATATCCGATACAATAGGTTTTATCAGAAAAATCCCGCCATATCTGATCGCATCCTTTCATGCCACCTTGCAGGAAGTGGTTTATGCCGATTTGCTCTTACACGTAGTAGATATTTCGCATCCTAAATTATTCGAATATATGGATACGGTTTTTCAAACTCTGAAAGATATCCATGCAGATCACAAAGACATGATATTGATTTTCAACAAAATCGACCTTCTTCCACAAAACGAATATCTATTCATGAAGAAGAAGCTCCGCATTGATTATCCAGACTCCCTTTTTGTTTCTGCGCGAACCGGTGCAAATTTTGATGATATCGAAAAAGCAATCTCAAAAATGTTAGCTCATAGCAAGAAAAACATTGTACTCAAAATTCCTAACAAAGAGCAAAAGTTCATCTCTTACCTTTTTGATAATGCAGAAATTATTGATAAGCGATATAATAATGATTCTGTTCGTTTGCGCGTGAAGGTCCCTCTTGAAAAATACCAACAGAATGCAGTGTTATTCAGGAAATATGAGATCAGAAATAAGTCTATCGCAAAGAGAAAAGCCAGGGTAAAATAAAAAAAGCACCTGCGAAAATACAGATGCTTTATAAAAGTCTATTTGACTGTTCTACTTAATCATTCGCTAATCTCAGCGGCATGAGGAGGAACAGATTTTTTTGATCTTCTGCATATTCGATATTATAGAAAATACAGGGATCAAGAGAGTTTTCGAATTTTATCTGCACGATCTTCGTATCCACAAGCTGAAGTATCTCTATTAAATATTTATAGTTAAAGCCAATTTGGAACTTGTCGAAATCATTCTCAATTTCCAGAACTTCTTCAGCCGATCCCTTGTCAATATTCTCTGAGTGAATTTTAAGCTGATTTTTAGAAAAATTGAATACGATCTTAAAATTGTCCTCAGATGCAAGCAGGGAAACTCGCTGAATTGCTTTGATCAGAGGTTCTACTTCGATATCAATAATTTTAGAATTATCATAGGGTATTACTGCTTCGTAGTCAGGATAATTCGCTTCGATCAAGCGTGAATATATCTTATATGAATCATACTCAAAGCTAATCGCACTCTCTTCGGGCAATATCTTTATCTTGGGCTGGTCGGCATGTATAATTCTTCTCACGAGATTCACACCTTTGATCGGCATAATAATGTCTATCTTGTCTGTATCCAGACTCAGGGCGGTCTCGAATTTACCTAATCGTTTTCCGTCAGTAGCAACCATCTTCTGTTTTTTTGCATCCAACTCCCAAAGAATACCTGAGAATGCAGGTCTGCCAATATGTTCTGATACAGCAAAAGAAGTTTTTTCGACTAATTTTGAAAAGAGACCTGCATCCATAGTAAAGCTGTTTTCCCATTCTCTTTCCGGAATTTCAGGGAAATCTTCCGGGTCTGCATATATCAAACTGAATTCACTGTTCTGGCATTTGATATTGAGCATTTTATTATCCAGCTCGCAGTGAATTTCATCATCAGGAAGGGCACGAATAATATCCGTAAAATTTTTGGCGGGAATTGCGATCTTCCCGGATTCAATTACATTGCATTCGACTTCTGTAACTGCAGAAACCTCAAGGTCAGTAGCAGCCAGGCGAATGCTTCCTTTCTCACCATTTGCTTCAAGGAGAATATTAGTGAGTATCTGCAAAGGATTTCTTACAGGAACAATGCTGTTGATAAATTGGACTTTCTGTAAAATTTGATTTCTATGAACATTAAACTTCATGTTTAACCCCGAATTGTTTTAATAAAAAGAGCAAGGGGAAGCCCCTTGCTCTTATAAAATGGTGATTATTTGACTGCTTCTTTAAGTTTTTTACCCGCTTTAAATTTGGGAACTTTAGTTGCAGGGATTTGAATCTTTTCACCAGTTGCAGGATTCAGACCAGTGCGTGCAGCTCTTTTTGCCACACTAAATGTTCCGAAACCCACCATAGTGATCTTGTCACCTTTTTCAAGTCCTAATTTGATGCTATCAAATACAGAATTAACCGCGTCACCAGCTTTCTTCTTAGAAATGTCTGCACCCATAGCAACTTTCTCAATTAACTCTTGTTTTGTCATATGTGCCTCCGCATCATTTTTTGCTATATGCAAGCCATAAGTTACTGTCACTACTTACTCTGTCAATTTTTTTTATAAAAAAAACAAAAAAATTTTACTTTGCGATTCCGCGTTCTGAATTTTCTACAAATTCAACAAAATGTTTCACTTCGTCGATCATCTCAATTTCAGCCATAATTTTCTCTAATGCCTGTGTGGTATTGAGATTCGAATTATAGAATATCTTGTAGAGCTTCTTTAATGTAGTTCTTGTTTCAGGAGAGAAATTATTACGTCGCAAACCAACCGAGTTCAGCCCGACAGTTCTATATGGAATACTTGCTCCACGAGTATATGGTGCGACATCCTGACTTACGCGTGAAAGCCCGCCAATAAAGGAATAGCAACCGATATGCACAAATTGGTGAACAGGAGTTATTCCGCCGATCGATGCATTATTTTCAATAATAACGTGTCCTGCCAGGTTTGCAGAATTCGCCATAATAACCCAGTCACCAAGCTGGCAATCATGGGCAACGTGTGTATATGTCATGAGCAGGCATTTGCTGCCGACTCTCGTTGGTCGGTCAATATTTGTGGAACGATTTACGGTCGCAAATTCTCTTATTATAGTGTATTCACCGATCTCAACTGCAGTGTCTTCTCCGGCATATTTAAGATCCTGCGGTTCGGTGCCAATCACTGCAGAATGAAAAATTCTGCACCCTTTTCCAATTGTAGTGCGACCATCAATAACAACGTTTGATGCTACTTTTACTCCGTCATGGAGTTTTACTTTCGGTCCAATAATTGAAAAAGGTCCGATCTCAACATCATTTCCGATCTGTGCCTTGGGATCAATTATTGCTGTTCGATGAATTATTTGAGTCATTTTTTTTTATCAATTTAGCTTTTAATTCCCCTTCGCAAACCAATTTGTCATCGACATACGTTTTACCTTCGATCACATGTACCCCGACCCGTGACCGTACCAATCT
The DNA here is from genome assembly GCA_964447485.1 of uncultured Candidatus Cloacimonadota bacterium. Taxonomy (GTDB): domain Bacteria; phylum Cloacimonadota; class Cloacimonadia; order JGIOTU-2; family JGIOTU-2; genus Celaenobacter. The sequence goes on from CAYUTH010000016.1 coordinate 14,456, forward strand.
CATTCGAAATTCCAGTCTATCTCCGGGAACAACCAGTTTTCTGAACTTCACTTTATCTATTGAAAGAAAATATGCCACAAAATCACGAGGATTGGGACATTCATTAAGAACGAGAATACCGCCTGTTTGTACCATTGCCTCTACAATGAGCACTCCGGGCATAACAGGATGTCCGGGAAAATGTCCTTGGAAGAAAGGTTCATTCGCAGTGACATTTTTGATGCCGACGATCGATTCTCCGGGCGTGAACTCAATGATCTTATCAACGAGTAAGAACGGATATCTGTGCGGGAGTATTCGCTGGATCGCCTCATTATCAAAGACAACACCACTCGTTTCCTTTTTTTGATATTTTGCTTTTAAAATTTCATTCTCATACTGCTGCTTGATCTTTTTTATCAGTTCGATGTTCGTTCTATGTCCGGAGCGTGCAGCAAGTATATGTCCTTTTACTGAGATACCCAGAAGTGCAAGATCACCAATGAGGTCCACAACTTTATGCCGCACAAATTCATTATAATATCTCAAGGGAGTGGAATTGAGCAGCTTTTGCTCATTAAGTTTGACCTCTCCCTTCATATTGAAAAGTTCTCTCAGCTCCTGCACATCTTTATCAGAAAGACTTTCATCACCGATAACCAGCGCATTGTTCAAGCTGCCGCCTTTGATCAGACCTGCTGCTTTAAGCTGTTTAATGTCATTGATAAAACAAAAAGTCCTGGCAGAAGCAAATCCCTTTTCATATTCATCTTTGAGAGAAACCATAGAAGTGTATTGAGGCTTAAGGTTCGGGTGGTCAAAATCAATAAAAAATGTGATCTTCAAAGACTCGGAAGGCACCACAACAACATCGACATTATGCTCCGGAACAGAAAACGATAACGGCTTCTTTATCTCAAGATATTTACGTTCTGCATTCTGTTCGACAATCCCGCATTTTTTCAAAGCTTTCACAAACTCGATCGCGCTGCCGTCTGCTACAGGGATTTCCTCTCCGTCAATTTCCACATAAATATTATCGATTTCCAATCCTTTTATGGCAGAAAGCACATGCTCGATAGTGGCGACTGTTGCATCTTTGATGCCGATGTTCGTTCCCCTATCCAGACTTTGTACATGCTGTATATCTGCAGGGATTTCCGGTTGCCCCGGCAAATCGGTACGGCGGAAAATTATGCCTGTGTTCTCTGGTGCAGGTTGAAAAGTGACAGTACTGATCGTCCCGGTATGCAAGCCGATGCCGGTATAGCTTATTGAATCCTTAATTGTCTGTTGATTTTCATGAATGTACATTAGTTTCTTCCTTCTTTTTCAGTTGATGGAAGTATTTTCGTATATCGGGTAATTCTTTTAATGAAGCAAGAATCCTTCTTTGCAATCCGATATCCACCGCAGGATACCCGAGCACGATCTTATTGTCCGGAATATCATTGGGAACTCCTGATTGAGCGCCAATTTTGACGTTATTTCCAATCTTTACATGGTCTGCAATCCCGACTTGTCCTGCAAAGATGCAGTTGTTTCCAACCTTTGAACTTCCTGCAATCCCGACTTGTGAGCAGAGGACAGTAAACTCCCCTACTTCAACATTATGAGCGATTTGAACAAGATTATCAATTCTTGACCCTTTACGAATGATCGTATCACCAAGCGCACCCCGGTCAACCGTTACATTCGCACCAATCTCCACATCATCTTCAATAATGACGCTTCCTATCTGCGGTATCTTTTGATGCTTCTTGCCATCCCATATATAGCCGAAACCATCCGAGCCGATCACACTCCCTGCGTGAATACTCACCTCATTTCCTATCCGGACTTCGCTGTAAATGGTCACTCCAGGATAGAAACAACACTTATCTCCAATGACAACATCATCTTTAATAACAACGTTTTCATGAATCGATGAGTAGTCCCCCAAAACGACATTTTCTCCGATCACCGCATTTGCAGCAATAGTTATGTTTTCGGGGATCTTTACAGACTCAGCAATAATTGCAGTGGGATGGATATCTCTGCCCTTGACCGGTTTTTGTGTGGATTGTAAGAAATAAGCAACGATCCTCAAAAAGGAAAAGTACGGTTTTGAACAAAGAATATAATTTCTTTTGGGTAAGGTATCCAGGTCTAATTTTTCGGGAATAAGGAAAACGCCTGCCTTTGATTCTTCAAATGCCTTTTCTAATTTCGGGTCATGAAAAAAGACTACAGTATTCTCATCTGCTTCTTCAAGGGAAGCGACGGCATGACACGTGCAATCACGAATTTTGACGAGTGTGCCTTCAGCGATGGACGCAAGCTGTTCAAGAGTGAGTGCTAATGCGAATTGCTTCATTCCTCAGTTTTTTCTTTTGGAGCGGGAACAGCGTTTACATTCAGCTTCTCAATAACAGCTTCAGTGATATCGATATCTTCACTCTTGATGTAGAGCACGACCTCACCCTGCATAGTATTGAGCACAATATCCAGCCCGTATTCTTCAGCGACTTCATTGACCGCAGCAACAATCTTCTCACTAATAGGTGCGAGAAGCTCCATCTGGCGTTCGACCGCCTTGTTACGATAATCATTAGCTAAATTATAGTAATCGGTTTGTTTCTGTTCGATCTCTTTCGATTTTTGATCGCGACGTTCTTTGGAAACGATCGGAGGAAGGTTTTCATATTCATCTTTCAAACGGGTTATCTCCGCTTCTTTTTCACCAAGATCCTTTTCCCATTGGTCTGATTCCTGATAGAACTGCTGTTCTGCAACATTCTTTTCTTCGAAATCATTATACACTTTATCGACATCTATCACGCCGATCTTTTGTGCAGCAGCAAATCCCATGACGGGTATCAGTGCCAATAACATCGCAATTATAATACCTTTGAACTTCATTTTAACATCTCCTTATTATATAAAATTATTTTTTAAAAAGTTGAGCCAAACTGGAAATGGAACTGCCATTTATTATTCTCTTTTCTGTCCATGCCATATGCATAATCAAATCCGAGAAGTCCCATGGGTGACATGATACGAACGCCCATTCCAATTCCTTTTTTAAGTTTTTGCACATTGATCTCTGAGAGGTAATTGTATGAATTTCCTGCATCAAGGAACATCACTCCGATGATCTGGTCACCCGAGATGGGGAATGTGATTTCACTGGAGGTGATAAATTCTGCTTTACCCCCATCCTGATCTTCAGGAACAACGCTATTATCCGGATATCCGCGGATCCCGTCTGCACCGGTACCTCCGGGGTAGAATAGTTCATCTGGCGGCACCTCTTTTGTATCGCCAAATGCTTTCACATACCCGACTCTCCAGCGTAAGCCAAGAGAGAATTTCCAGAATAGTTTCAGATACCAGTTTGTCTGGACTATTTCTTTAATATAGTTTTCACTTCCGCCAAGGATACCGCCTGCCAACTCTGTGTATGAGCGTACAAGCGAGCCCTCACTCGGGCGGAACACATTATCTCTATCGTCTCGTTCCAGGGTGAGGAAGGCAGTGCTCGTGAGTATCTTTCCTTTATCAACAAGAGCCTGCAGGGAAGTTGAAACATCATCCTTTTCATCCAGAATACTATACTGTTTCTGGGTTATTGAATAACCGGTGGTAACCTTCGCATAATTGACCCAGGGAATTTTTGTTCCAATACGGAAACCGCCGCCGGATTTTATTACTTTATAATTATAATTTTTCCAATCATTTCTTTGATGATACACATCTGCACCGACAAGTACATTCGTATCATAAAAATACGGATTTGTAAAACTGATGTCATATTCCTGTTTCGAGCCGCTGAATTCCCAGGACAATTTCAGTCCCCATGCTTTTCCAAATAGGTTGTTATGAGACAAAGAAAGAAAACCTGTGAGCTTATCATCTTCATCATAATTTACACCCATATTTGCAGTGCCGGATTCTTTATCCTCAAGCTTGAATATGAGATCGATATCGCCGGCATCATTAATTGGCTGGTAATCAAGCCCGATATTGGGTTCGAAAAATCCAAGATTATAAATGTTCCTCTGGCTCTGTATCAGCAAAGACTGCCTGAAATAATCACCCGGAACAATTGCGAGCTGCCTGCGGATGATCTTCTCTTTTGTCTTCTTGTTGCCTTCGACAAATATCTGCCTGACCTTTG
>CAYUTH010000017.1:0-18324 GCA_964447485.1 uncultured Candidatus Cloacimonadota bacterium
CCGGCGGAGCATATTTCTGCGTATTGTTCTTTTGCGAATGGAGGTAAACGGGTTGATCCCATCTACATCAAAAGAATTGATGATGAAACAGGAAAAATGCTCGAGGAACATCTCCCCCACTCATCCCAGGTCATTGGAGAGGATATTGCCTATCTTATGACAAACTTGATGCAGTCAGTTGTGGATGGAGGAACAGCCGGCGGGATACGGTGGCGTGGATTTTACCTTCCTGCTGCGGGGAAAACCGGCACGACCGATAATTATCAGGATGCATGGTGTATTGCTTATACAACACAGCTTGTCCTCGGCATATGGGTTGGATTTGACGACAATATCACACTCGGGAAAGGACAGGCAGGTGCATACGTCGCAGTGCCGCCCTGGCCCTATATTATGAAAAGAGCAGTATATAACAGCTCTCCGAAGGACTCCACCGGAGAAGCGATCGTGAACAAAAAGCTTTTCCAGTTTCACGAACCGGATAATATTATTCATGTGACGATTTCCGAAAAGACCGGTCTGCTCGCCCAGCCATTTGAAAAAGAAGTTACCGATGAAATTTTTATCAGGGGAACAGAACCGACGATACTATCGGACAGTTTGGGTTATAACTTTGAACCCATTGGATATCAGGATCTTAGCTTAGATACACTCTATATAGATATGAATGAATATTACCGCCACAATGCGGTACAGGAAAAGTATTAAATCTAACCGAACTGAATGATCGCTTTTATAATAATTTTAGGTGTTCTTCTTCTCTATTATCTCGTGTATCTTGGCATATTCTACAGAGGAATGGGGCGAAAGTACACAGCAGCGACGAATGCTCAACCCTTTGTATCAGTTGTCGTGGCAGCACGAAATGAAGAGAACACGATTTCACAACTCCTCACATCACTCATCAATCAGGATTACCCGGAAAATAACTATGAGGTTATAATTGCAGACGATGGCTCTGACGATGCTACTGCCCGGATGGTTCAGGATTTTCAAAAAAAAAGCGATAACCTGTTCTTGCTTCGCATTACTTTTCATGGGGAGGTAATTTCCCGTAAAAAGAATGCGCTTGCTCAGGCAGTGCAAAAAAGCAGGGGAGAGATCATCCTCACAACTGATGCGGATTGTGTGGTAACGTATCAGTGGATTTCGGGCATGGTGCGCTATTTTGGCAGAGGAGTGGGAATGGTCGCTGGTTTGTCAACCCCGTTTATCCAGAATTGGAAACAAGCAACCCTGTTACAGAAGTACGAATATATTGATACGATCGGACTCTTTTTTGCTGCGGCAGGAGCACTTGGCACAGGAAGAGCATACTCCTGCAGTGGTCAGAATTTGGGTTATTCAAGAGAAGCTTTCGACAAAGTGCAGGGTTACGAAAGCATAAAAAAATATATTTCCGGGGATGATGTTCTTTTGATGCAGCTCATCAAGAATGCAGGTTACGAAATCCGATTCGCTTTTGGTAAAGAAACACAGGCGTTTACAAAATCAGAAACGCGACTGGGGAATTTCTTAAACCAACGCACGCGATGGGCGTCGAATGAGAGGGTTCAAATATCGCTTAATATTGGATTTTATCTCTATCTTGCAGATGTATTTCTCCTCAATGTGATTATTATCGCCGGGTTTTTTTTCGTCTCTCTTTATGCTGCCGGCGCATGGCTATTGAAGATTATAGGAGAATATGCTGTTTTGCGGAGAGGTATTACACGTTTTGATCTCCCTAAGAAATCGCTCTTTCTTTTTCCATTGTGGGCTATTTTACAACCACTTTATATTATGATAGTAGGAATTGGGGGAAAGCTTCAGCTTTTTTCCTGGAAGAAAAAGCCGCGGACATGATCGGGAAAAATTGCATATGTATCCTTTGACAAATAATATCCGTATTAGAATAAGTGTCCTATTGAAAATCATGAAGGAAAGTTAATATGGCAAAGAAAATCAAACGGCATAAACACCATGATATAAAAGAAGATAAGTTTGTGACAACTGCACTGCTTTTCTCTGAATTTGTTCAAAATCACTGGAAAAAGGTTGCTTTTGGTGCAGCAGCGCTCATAGTAATCATAATTGTGCTCGTCGCATTGACGTCCCGTTCCGGGAAAGTGAACATTATGGCATTAAGGCAGTTCGACACTGCCCTCGCACTCTATGAAGATAACAAGATGAATGAAGCTGAAACTGCTTTCTCAGCAGTGCTCGATGAGTACGGATCCTCAAAGTATAGCGGATTATCATATCTCTATCTCGGGAAGATCAATGTCGAGAAGGATGAGCCCAATGTTGAATCAGCAGAAATGTATTTCAATAAAGCGAAGTCCAGACTGCATGAATCAATATTTAAAGAAACTGCATGGCTCGGGCTCGCAGAATGTACAAGGTTGTCTGAAGGTGATGATGCATATTATGAGAGCCTGAAGCGCCTGATCAAGAAATTTCCTAATTCATATAAGGTATCTTCAATCTCGTTTAAAATAGCAGAGTATTATTTTTCTAACGATGAGTATGACCAAGCAAAGGAATATTATTCCCTGATCGTGAAAAAGTTCAAGAATTCATCAGACTTCTACAAATCAAAACAGCAGTTAGAATATATTGAACAGCTCCAGCAGGATATATAAATATCAACTTTTTTAAGCCCTTTTCATAGGGCTTTTTTTATATTTATAAGATGAAAAAGAACATACTCGGCTGGATCAGCTATGATTTCGCCAATTCTTCGTTCACCACTGTTATTGTAACGGTTGTGTACAGCGTTTATTTTAAAACCGTTGTTGTCGGGAAAGAAGGAGTCGGGGACTCACTCTGGGGACTTTCTATCAGTCTATCAATGCTCATAGTTGCACTTCTATCACCAATCCTCGGAGCCATAGCAGATTACACGCGCTCCAAAAAGAAATTCCTTTTTGTGTTTTGTTACATTTCAGTGCTTTTTACTGCATTATTATATTTTGTCCGTGCCGGTGCTGTGTTGTGGGGTATGCTCATATTCATGATCGCCAATATTGGATTTGAAGGTGGGAATGTCTTTTATAATGCCTTCCTTCCGGAGATAACGACTAAGAAAAATCTTGGCAAAGTGTCCGGTCTTGGATGGGGGATCGGTTACATTGGTGGACTCAGTGCGCTTATCCTTTCCTATCTGTTCATAGAAACGAATGTACCTCTTGTTTTTCCTCTGATTGCTGTCTTCTTCGGAGTTTTTGCCATTCCAATCTTTGTTTTCTTAAAAGAATCAAGACCGACACAGCATAATAAAAAAGTGAATTATATCAAAATTGGGTACGAGAGCATCAAAAAGACTTTTCATCATATTAAGGATCTGAAAGAACTTTTCAGGTTTTTATTATCATTTTTTATTTATAATGACGGCATCAAAACAGTAATAGTATTTGCAGCGATATACGGAGCACAGCGCTTTAATATGTCTGGTGCTCAGCTTATTATCTATTTTGTGCTGGCAAATATTACATCCTTTATCGGAGCGATCATTTTTGGTTTTATTGTTGACAAGATCGGAGCCAAAAAAACAATTTCAATCACATTGCTTATCTGGATCGCTGTGGTTATTTGGGCATTTTTCTGTACCAATGTAACGCAATTTTATGGAGTCGGGCTGTTGGCAGGCATTGCGATCGGGTCTTGCCAGTCTGCAAGCAGGTCATTCTTGTCACTTCTCACCCCTGATGATAAGCAAGCTGAATTCTTTGGTTTTTATGCAGTGAGCGGCAAAGCTGCGGCCATCATTGGTCCTTTATTATATGGATTGCTCGTGCTGGTCTTACATAGTCAGCGATGGGCTATTTTAAGTATTGCACTTTTTTTTGTGACTGGATTTCTTGTTCTTCAAACAGTTAATGAGAAAAACGGAGTGCAGGTTGCATCGCAAATTTTTAGAAAGGAGTAGCCATGTGTGGAATAGTTGGCTATATCGGAAATAAACAAGCGTTGCCTATCATTATTGAGGGTATTAAACGCTTGGAATACCGGGGATATGATTCATCGGGAATTGCAATTATAAATACTGATGGTGAGCTTGTCATTCATAAGAAAGAAGGCAAGATCGTAGAACTGGAGCAGTCATTTCCAAAAGGAGTGAATTTCGAAACCCATCTGGGAATTGCCCACACCCGTTGGGCAACGCATGGTGAACCGACGACTCTTAATGCTCACCCCCATATAGATTGCACTGGTAAGATCGCAGTTGTGCATAACGGCATCATTGAGAATTATAAATTACTTCGGACAAAATTGGAGCAAGAGGGGCATATCTTCGTGAGTGATACAGACACAGAAGTCATCGCACATCTCATCGAGCAATTCTATCTTAAATGTAACGACATGCATAATGCAGTGCGTATGATGCTCAAACAGGTCGAAGGAACGCTTGGCATCGCTGCCATTAATCTGGATGTTCCCGATAAACTCTATGCTGCCCGAAGAGGAAGTCCGCTCATTATCGGAGTGGGAGATGGTCAAAATTTTATTGCTTCCGACGCTGCTGCGCTGGTAGTTCATACTAAAAATGTCATCTACCTGCAGGATGATGAAACCGCTGAGATTTCCGCGAATGATTTTACCATTAAAACGATTGCTGATGACGAAGTTCAGAGAGAAATAAGCAAGATCAACTGGGATATTTCCATGATTGATAAGGGCGAGTATGATTTCTTCATGATGAAGGAAATATTTGAACAACCCACCACAATCGCAAATGCATTCCGTGGCAGGATAATGGATGTATATAACACTTCGCGGCTCGGGGGAATTTCTCTATCAGTAGAGGAATTGAATAGCATTAAGAAAATTTGTATCGTTGCCTGCGGAACATCATGGCATGCGGGAATGGTCGGCCAGTATCTTATAGAGGACATCGCCAAAATACCAGTTCGTGTCGAGTATGCTTCCGAGTTCCGCTACCGTGACCCGCTATTAAATCCGGAAACTCTTGTGGTCGTTATCAGCCAGTCCGGTGAAACCGCTGATACCCTTGCGGCGCTGAGAGAAGCCAGGGCACGCGGCACAAAAGTTATGGGTATCACAAATGTCGTGGGCAGCAGTATTGCCCGTGAAACTGATTTTGGCTCATACATACATGCAGGTGCCGAGATCGGTGTGGCGTCCACAAAAGCTTTTACATCTCAGATCACCGTGCTTTTCCTGCTTGCGCTTTTACTCGGGAGAATGCGCTCCGTATCACCCCGTGATGGCGCAGAATATATTAAAGAATTAAAATCAATTCCAGCAAAAGTAAGTGAAATCCTCAGTATGGATAGTGGAATTCGGGCAATTGCAGAAAAGTACAAAAATGCGACTAATGCACTCTATCTCGGCAGGGGAATCAACTTTCCCGTTGCACTCGAAGGTGCATTAAAACTGAAAGAGATTTCCTATATCCACGCAGAAGGATACCCTGCTGCAGAAATGAAGCACGGTCCCATTGCCTTGATCGATGAAAATATGCCGGTTATCGTTGTTGCACCTGATGATTTCGTATACACCAAGATATTGAATAACATCGAAGAGGTAAAAACCAGAAAAGGTAAAATCATCGTCGTTGCAAACGAACCAAGCAATGGTCTTGAAGATCTCGCTGATGATATAATTTTTATTCCGCGAACACTTCCTGCGCTCACGCCGCTTCTGACCGTAATTCCGCTCCAGCTTTTTGCGTATCATGTAGCGGTGCAAAGAGGACTCGATGTTGACCAGCCGAGGAATCTGGCAAAGAGCGTAACCGTCGAATAATGTGAGATGAGCCAGCGGATCGAGAAGTGCAATGCTTTTGTTCTGAAGGTTACCGAATACAGCAATACCAGTCAGATCATACAGTTTTTTTCGAGGGAATTCGGGCATATCGGCGTTATTGCGAAAGGAACGCGTAACCCCAAGAATAAATATTACGGACTGATCCAGCTCCTTGGAAATTATGAGATTGTGCTGTATAAAAAAGATACTACACTATCTTTGCTCAAAGAAATTTCGCTCATTGATGATCATAACGAGCTTACTTCAGATTTAGATATGATGGCACTCGCACATGCTGCCGCAGAACTCTACCTTCAGCTCATGTTCGAGGAAGATGATTATGAAAAGTTTTATGTCCTTCTCACACAATTCTATGATTTTCTTCCAAGTCTAAAATGCAACCATATCCTTGTTTTCTGGCGGTTCCTGCTCCGTGTTGCCGGCTTTCTCGGATTCTCTTTCAAGTTCAACACATGCCAGGTGTGTGGTATTCAAAATAGTGAACTCTTTTACGGGATTTCTTTTGTTCATAATGGATTTATATGCAGTAATTGTGCAAAAAAGCATGCTGCGACCGAACATTTTCAGATAAATGAGTCAACAAGGAAACTGCTGCTGACGCTCAAGAATTTGCATAATTTGGAATCCTTTGAAATTGCCGAACAGGACATCAATACGATCAATACGATCTTCCGTACCTATCTCAGCTATCACCTTCATAAGAAAATACATTTGAGGAGTTTGGAAGTAGTGTAAATTTTGCATGTTTATTTCTCTATAAGGGATACCACAGCGAAAAATTAAATTTGACAAAAATATTTAAGAATTCATCTTTCAATTAAATTGAAAATTTCAATTTTATTATGAAATCTGAAAAGGGAAAATAATGGACGTAAGTGTTAAGAACAAATTCACATAGTTTCACTCCTCTAGCGTACTTCCCAAATTAGAGGAGTTCTTTATATTGAAATGGAATTTAATAAACGAGGAACAGTTTTGGGAACAGAGAATGTACTTGTGGGAATAACTCCTTCTTTGACTCCACGATGTAGGGAGGACAAGAGATTGGAGAAAAAATTAAAGAGGTTAATTAAAATGAAAAAGAATACTTATTTGGTTATAGGGGTAGTTATTTTAATATTATCCCATACATTATTACTAGCTGAACCTGTAACAATAAACGATGCTGAAGATGCTGCAAATTTTCATTTGTTGGTTAAAGAAAAGTCAGAAGAATATTCCATTAATGATATGTTCGTTTTTGAAAATACAGAAGGAAAAGCATTATCTTATATCGCAAATTTCGCACCTTTTGGTTTTATAGCCCTTTCAACTGACACTGATATTACACCGATTATTGCATATTCTTTCAATGGCAATTTTCCTTATGACGATGATGAAAACAATATTCTGTATAATATGCTAAAGAATGATATGGAATTACGATTACAAGCGATAGCAGATACAACCTTACCATTTATAGAATCCAATAATGTTCTTTGGGATATATATCTAGGTGAGGATTTATCTTACCTTGAGAGAGATTTTCAACAATGGCCCCCGGAAGGGAGTACAACAACAGGTGGATGGGTAGAAACTGCATGGTATCAAACAGAACCCTATAATAACTTTTGTCCTTTGGATCCTGTAACCTACGACCGATGTGTGGTAGGTTGTATTGGAACTGCACTTGCACAAATTATTAATTATCATCAATATATTGGTAATATCTCATTTAATTATTATAATGATGGATATATAACTGATACAAGACACATTAATATTGATCTTGATCATGCTATATTTGATTTTCCTGATTTTGAAAACTTAAATAATTATCTTTATAATCTTCGTTTCAACTATATTAACAACATTCCAAGTCAAGATGAAATTGCAGCACTGAACTTTACCGTTGGAATTACTTTAGAAATGGATTACACATCTTCTTCTTCAGGTTCATCACCTTATGTGGTATCACAATCACTATTAGAAAAATTTAATTATAATAAAGCAGAATATGAGGATGCTGATTATCCCGAATTTTATGATATACTTTCTCAGAATATGGTTGATGCATTGCCGGCATTACTTGGAATTTCGTTATATATTGGCGGGAATCATGCTGTGGTTTGTGACGGATATAATACTGATGATTTTTACCATCTTAACTATGGTTGGGTCGATAATCCTGATCCATTGCCTGAATCATGGTATACCCTACCAGATGGATACCCTTTTGCGGGTTCTGCAATAGGGGCAATACTGAATATTGAAGATTATTATGGAACAGTAGAGGGTATTGTAACTATTAGTGGGCATGAACCAGGATCTGGAAACGAAATTTATATAAGAGCAGAATCTTTTATTGAACCTGTAATTGTTCAAACTATGGAAGATGGTTATTTTATCATTCAACTAGAACCAGGTGTTTATAATCTAACAGCATCATGTTATGGGTATAATCAAGAAACTATTCAGGTGGAGGTAGTCGAAAATGAAATACAGGCAGTTAATTTTGATCTTACAACTCATAATCCCGAGACAATTATTGTTGATATAAATGGTGGAGGAAATTATACATCTATTCAAGAGGGTATCAATAATGCAGTTGATAGTGATATAGTTTTAGTAAATCCGGGCATTTATGAAGAAAATATAAATTTTAATGGAAAACTTATTACCGTTGCAAGCAGGTATCTCATCACAGGAGAAGAGAATTATATTAACGAAACAATAATTGATGGTAATTTTATTGGTAGTGTAGTTACATTTGAAAATCAAGAAGATGAGAGAGCAATTCTTTGTGGTTTAACTATTATAAATGGAATTGCTGATAATGGTGGTGGTATTTATTGTGATTATGTGTGTCCACGATTAGAAGATCTAATAATCACACAAAATGTTGCTGAGTTTTGTGGGGGTGGGATATACGTTAATGATTATTCGGATATTGAGATTTCAAATGTAAGGATTAGCAATAACAAGGCATATTCATCAGGTGGTGGTATATTTTGCGACACAAATTCATATTTATATCTAATAGGGGTGGATATATTTTACAATAATGTATTAAGCGGTTCAGGTGGTGGTATTGCTATTGATTTTACTTCATCGGTTGAGTTTACTTCTGAGGATACTGAAAAATGCAATATATATCTTAATCATGCAACACAATATGGTAACGATTTGTATTATTCTGGTTCTGCTGTGATACAAATAATTGTTGATACTTTCACTGTTCCAAATCCTGATAATTATTTTGCATATCCAGTAGATAATTATATTTTTGATATTTCAAATTATGAAGTTGAACAAGTGGATGTGGATTTATATGTTAATCCAAATGGATCTAACAGTAATTGTGGAACAAACCCCGATGAACCATTGAAAACGATAGCTTATGCTCTTGCGAAAATTATTTCACAAGAAATATCCCCCCTTACAATATATTTATCTGAAGGTGTGTTTTCGTACTCTCAATCTTCCGAAGTCTATCCCATTAATTGCAGAGGTAATGTTAATTTTGTAGGTGACAGTCCGCGGAATACTATCCTTGATGCCGAAGATGAGAGTAGCATTATATATTGCTATTATGATAATGATTTTTCTATAGAAAATATGACCATTAAAAATGGTTTTAGCATTGAAGGTGCTGGCATTTACTGTAACAGCTCAAGTCCAAACTTAACAAATCTTTTTATTTCTGAAAATAATGCTAATTACGGTGCTGGTTTTTGCTGTAGTAATTCAAGCATAAATTTAATTAATATAACTATAAATGGAAATACTGCTATGTACAATGGCGGATCTGTTTATTGTGCACCCTCAGACCCACCTTCTTGTAATTTAAATATTATTAACAGCATTCTCTGGAACAATATACCACAAGAAATATATGCGTCAGCAAATGAAATTACAGCAACCTATTCTGACATTCAGGATGGAACAGGACAGCCTTGGTTTGGAGAAGGATGTATCGATGTGGATCCCCTCCTTGTGCAAGAAGGAAACCACCTCTACCACCTCCTTGAAGGTAGCCCCTGTATCGATACCGGTGATCCTGATTCTGACCTCGATCCGGATGGCACAAGGGCGGATATGGGATGTTACCCAACAGTGTATGATGTGAAAAAGATAAAGGAAAAGTTGAACTGGGTATCTTTCCCAAAACTGGACAGGGACGGTAACGACCCCGTTTATGCTCCCGATGTGCTGCAAAATATCGAACCGTTCCCGACATCTGGATGGATAGAATTAGATGGAAGAGGAAATGTTTATTTAGAATATATTGATGAAGGTTGGATTCCACATGGATTATCTGAGATTCAAAGCACATCAGGTTATAAATTGGTAACAAGCAATGAAGATAATAGTTACCTACCTCTCTCTGGAACAAGACTCGCACCTGATACGCAAATATATTTGTATGCAGACCAGGAGAACTGGATCGGCTATTTCCTACCCTATAGCCAGTCACCCGAAGATGCCTTTGCACAGGGATGGGATAATTTTACCTACATAAAAGCAGACAGTTGGGGAATGATAAGGTCTAGTGATGAAGAGTGGAAAGGAAGCAGGGATGACCTCACTGTCGATTACGGTAAATTATATATCGTAGGTGTCGAAAGGGATATGCCGTTCTTTACATGGAATGACGGTGGTGATGCGCGAGAAGCATATACCAAAACAGAAACATCTGTGTTTTCATACGAAGAAGAATCAGATTATATGATGATCTTCGTCGATAGTACAGGAAGCGTTGCGGGTGTCGATGAAATAGGAGTATTCCTTGACGATGAATGTGTCGGTGCGAGTGTGGTTGAGGAATATCCTGTCTTTATTCCAGCTTATGTCAATGATGATTCCACCCAGACAAAAGGTAATGGTGAGCTTACTTTTCAGACAGCAACCTATGGCAAATCAACTAGAGAACAAGTCCCATTTTATGTGTATGATAACCTTATGGAGGATTTTGTTGAGAAGTCTGTAAGACTAAATACAGATAATTATGCGTTTGTGAGACTTGGTAAAGGTACAGGAATATCCTATCCCGATGAATTTATCGTGTATCAAAATTACCCTAATCCAATGCGGAATAAGACGACTATATCATTTATACTCCCTAAGGATAATAAGAAAGCAGATATTAAGATTTACAACATCAAAGGACAACTGGTGAAAAACTTAGAGTTTCGTGCTTCTGATATAGGATTTAATGCTGTGTGGGATTGTACAGATAATTATAATAAACAAGTATCGAGCGGTATTTATTTCTACAAAGTAACATCCGGTAACTATTCTGACTTGAAAAAGATGTTATTGATACGATAATAATTTGAGATAATGTGCATCATGAAATTGAGTTAACGAGACAGTCATGCGGGTAGGTGAAGAATGTATTCTCGAAAGAATCGAAGCATCTACCCGCATTGGATATTATTAATAGGATAAAAGGTTGTATGAATATAAAATATGTATGTGCATTTTTCGTGAGTATGTTGTTTTCTATTAACATTGTTTATGCAAATACTATCATTATTGATATCAACGGCACAGGTAATTATGACTCCATCCAAGAAGGGATCGATAACTCAGTAAACGGAGATACGGTATTAGTCTATCCAGGGACCTATTATGCAAACATAAATTATAATGGGAGAAATATAACTGTTGCAAGTTTATACATTTCTACACAAGCAGATTCATTTATTCGTCAAACAATAATCGACGGTAACCAGAAAGGAACAGTCGTTTCAATAGTTTCAGGTGAAGATGAAACAGCCCTATTATGCGGTTTTACAATTCAAAATGGTATTGGATTTATGGATTTAGGATTCCAACGGGGTGGTGGTATAGTAATCAAGGATTCAAATCCAACAATAAAGAAGTGTATTGTAAAAAATAACAAGGCACAGTATGGGGGCGGTTTGTATTTTTGTAATTCAACTAATGCTACTTTATCTGGTATTACAGTAACTGATAACCATGCAACTAGATTTGGCGGTGGTATCAATTTAAGCGGTAGTTCAAGTGTTAATTTTGATACTGATATTCTCTCAAATGTTTACTTGAATTACTCACCAATAGGTTCAGATTTTTCAAAGTCTTCATCATGCCCCTTTGCTGAAATAGTTGTTGATACCTTTACTGTCTTAAGTCCTGATAGTTATTTTATTAGACCGATTGAAGATGTAACAACAACAATATTACATGCAAAGATTAACCCAGTTAGCCAAGATTTATATGTGAGCCCTGATGGTGATAATATTAATAGCGGAATAACACCTACTGAACCACTTCAAACGATCGCTTTTGCACTCACGAAAATAGCATCTGATTCCCTGCAACCAAACACGATCCATATTGCAGATGGTGTGTATTCACCAAGTATAAATGATGAAATGTTTCCTTTAAATATACGAAGCTATGTATCTCTTGTTGGTGAAAGCATGGAAAATACGATTTTAGATGGAGAATATGTAACTAACTTTCTGAGAGCAGAAGACTTTGAGGAACAATATATACTGAAAAATTTTACTCTGATAAACGGGAATGGTAATAATGATGTGGCGGGTAATGGCTTGGGAGGATTTTCAATTAGGGGGAATAATTATGTATTTTTACATAATATAACAGTACACAGTTGTAGTGGATATAATCGTAGCGGAATAGAAATTGATTATACAGATAACCTATTAATGAGAAATGTTTATCTGCATTCTAATAGGGGTGGAAGGGCATTAGCATTATTTAATGATGGAGAAACCTATAAGCATTTTACCGTTGAAAATTGCATTATAAAAGAAAATCTACCTGATGATGATCCTGAGGTTGGTTATGGAGGAGGTATTACCTTAGGTGGACGAATGACAATACCGGACATTTTCACTGGTGTTTTTACAAATATAGAGATTACGAGTAATGTGAACAATAATACAGATTGGTATCCATCATCGGTTGCACTTGCGGTTATAAACAATGCGCAGGTGGATGTAATAAATTGTACAATAGGGGATAATACTACTCCAACCGGAGGGGCTGTAAAATTAGATTATGGAGCTGAAGTAAATATTATCAATTCCATTTTATATGGAGATAGTCCGGGAGAACTTGTTGTGGACGGGAGAGATATGCCGTGCACACTTACTGTGCAAAACAGCTTAATACAGGGTGGAATGTGGGATATTATGGTTTTGGGGAATAATACTCTTAACTGGCTTGATGGAAATATAGATGATGATCCTCTATGGATAGGTTCGGGCGAATATCCGTATTCATTATCGTACGGATCGCCATGTATAGATTCGGGTACAATTGACACGACTGGTTTACATTTACCTACATACGATCTTGCAGGCAATCCTCGAATAAAGAATAGTAGAATAGATATGGGAGCGTATGAATACCAAGATACGGTTTCAGTCGATCCTTCACACGATCATTCCGATTGGCTTTATACATTACAGAATACTCCTAATCCTTTCCACGAGGGTACATCCATACTTTTCAGTGTTCATGGCAATAATCATATAGAAGATATGATTCTAACGATATACAATGCTAAAGGACAATTGGTGAAACGGTTTACATCTGAGAATTATGAATTTACACCATATACTGAAGTTTACTGGGACGGCACAGACGAACAGGGAAAGCAGGTTGCACCCGGGGCTTATTTCTACAAGTTAGAGTATAACGGGCATGCGGTGGTGAGGAAAATGGTTTTGCTGCGATGACGCTACGCAATTAAAAATGTAAAATAGAAAATTTAAAATGAAAAATATGGAGTTGACGACTCCGTCGTCTTGAACCTTGCGAACGGTTTTTTTTCGGGTGGGCAGGCAGGTTAAACCTTCGCAACGGTTTGAAACTTCTTAAATCTCAAATTGGTGTTCTTCATTCTTCATCCACAATAATATTTAAGCAAGTACTTTCGCAAAGATTATTAAACAAGTTCCCGCAACACGATCCGATACGAAGGTTTATACAAATTTTTATAACTTTTTGAATGTGAAAGATGCGGAAAATCATTTTCGAGTAATATTTTGTTCAACTTATTCCATGTATCGGGAGTGAACTGCTCAAAATTTTTTTCATTGATCAACAATCCTAATTCAATCCAATAACACTTGAGCATTTCTTTATCATGACGCACTTTTTTCTGGGTTTCGAGCATCATATCAAAAAGTGCATCAAACGAACCTTCTTTTCTAAAAAGAGGTATATTCAGTCGTACGAGATCATGATCCAATGAAATATCAACATACAATTTGGTCTCATAATTGTCATCATGTGATTCAAATTCTCTTTTCAGGTAAGAATATGCCGATTCTTTATTCTGTAAAATATGCGAGGGACCCATCACACTCTGGTAGAGAAGTTTATACACATCCTCGAGTTCCATTGCCGGGTAACGCTTCAGATGATAAAAAATAAGTTCGATCATTTTCTTTTGATTCATGACCGCATTCGACTTTTTGTGAAATCATTGACAAGAAAATTGTCTGGCTCAAATGAAATGCATAATTATACCACAGAGGTTGAAAAAAAGCATTTTATTTTTTATATGATTTTCATTATTTCAATTTCTGTTATTGGGTGATGGTCAGATTTAATTCTTAAGTTGTTTTTGAATATATATAATTTTCTTAAATAAATAATTTTTGTAGGAGTTACAATGGAATTTTATTCAAAGCTGTCAAAGCTGCTTGATAGTCATCCAAATATTCTGGAAGATATTTCACGCACTGAGATGATCCAACATGCAATCGATAATGGTGAAGCTGTTATCTCTGCAAACGGGTCGTGCACTACATGGACACCTATCGAATCTACTGGTAGGAGTCCGAAAGATACTATGATAGTCCAACGACCAGAAAGTGAAGCAGACATCGATTGGAATTCACCCAACAATATCCCCCTCGATCCCGAAACATTTGAGATGATTCTAGAAGATACTCTCAAAACCTTTTCAGAGAAGGATAATATCTATATCACGAACAAGGTGCTCAGCGCGGAAACATCCTATGCGTTGCCCGTACGAACTATCTGCGATCAGTCCTTAACAGCTCTTTTTACCGACAATATGTTCCGCCCTGTTCCTGAAGATATATCCGAGAGTATATTTGCAAACAAGGGTTTCACGATCCTCGTGCTTCACTATGATAAACTGGATAGAGCGCGTTATAAAGGTCGGCTTCGCACACTTGCTGACGGCAAGACTTCGAATATGGCAATTGTGATGGATTTTGATAACCGGATCGGCGTGGTGTATGGTTCTGCTTATGGTGGAAGCGTGAAAAAACTGATGTTCACCGTGATGAATTATTATCTTCCTGCAGAGGGAATATTACCTTTGCATTGCTCTGCAAATGAAGGAGAAGATGGAGATTCTGCTCTTCTTCTTGGACTTTCGGGCACAGGAAAAACAACACTTTCTGCTGACCCCAAGCGTGCACTACTTGGTGATGATGAACACGGGTGGAGTGAGAAAGGAATTGCAAATTTTGAGAACGGATGTTATGCAAAACTCATAAATCTCAGAGCGAATAAAGAGCCGGAGATTTATCACGCAGTATTTCATGATGCTGATTACCTCGATCATGGAGCAATTATAGAGAACTGCATGATGTATCCCGATGGACATTTTGATGTCGACGATGAGCGTTTGACTCCCAATTCTCGCGGATCCTATCCGCTTTCATTTCTCTCCAATATAAAGGAATCTTCCAAATCAGGTCATCCTTCCACAATCCTTTTCCTCACTGCTGATGCAAATGCAGTGATCCCTCCTATCGCAAAATTAAATTCTGAACAGGCAATGCTATGGTTCCTGATGGGTTACACAAGCAAACTTGCCGGAACTGAAACAGGAATTGTCGAACCGGTTTCTACTTTTTCGCGCTTTTTCGGAGCACCTTTTATGCCGAGAAATCCGGATGTGTATGCGTCTATGCTTGGTGAAAAGATGAAGGAGTATCACACGCAGGTGTATCTTGTGAATACCGGTTGGAGCGGTGGACCCTACGGTGTTGGTTCGCGCATGGATATTAATTTGACCAGAAGACTTGTTGATGCAGCATTGAGTGGGGAACTTAAAAATGTAGGCTATCAAGACGATGAGTTGTTCCATTTGTCGGTTCCATTAGAATGTCCCGGAGTGCATTTGGAAATTCTTGATCCGCACAATACCTGGGAAGATAAGAATGCATATAATGAACGGGCAAAGAAATTAGCTTCGGAATTCAGCGCTCACTTCGATAAAGCATACGGAGACAAAAATATTGATCCGGCAATCAGAGCGCAGTGCCCCGGGAAATAATCCTACTTATATAAATAAAAAACCCCACTATTTTTTTAGCGGGGTTTCTTTTGTGTAAAAGTAACTATTACTTATTCCCTTCTTCGATCATTTCCTTTGGTTTCTCTTTTCCGACGGGTTTAGGTACACGTTCCCATGTCTGACTTCGACCAATTCGAATTATTGCTTTAATATAGCCGCGCACCTGTAGTTTGGTCCCATCTTCGAAGGTTCGGATCTTGCAATTGTAGATTTTCCCTTTTTTAGGATCGAGAATTTTTCCACCATCCCACCAGCCATCCTTGTCTTCGGTAAGTCCCCACATGATAGTTGCACCCATCATTGGTTTTCCTTCAAGATCTCCTGAGCCTTTTGCACAGGTTGGATTTTGGTCTTCATCGGGTTTGCGGAAAAGTTTTACAATCTTGCCATTCATTTCTCCATTTTCAATCCAGATATTAACAACTGATTTTGCCTGACCTGTTTCATCGTCGATGGTTTTCCACCAGCCCACTGGTGAGAGGTTGTCTGCATAAAGTGCCATTGTGATAAAAATGACACTTATGATTAGTAAGAGTAATTTTTTCATTGCTCCTCCGGGAGTTTTATTTGATTTGAAGTGATTTTTTTTCATACAAAAATTATTGTTAAAACGACAACGATGACCAGGCTTGGCAGCATATTTATCACTTTTAATTTCTTGATCTCTAAAATTGAAATACCCAGTCCAATAAGAATTATTCCGCCTACCGCAGTGAGTTCATTGATGATTGGAAGTGTGACAGATTGTTCGAAAAGTCGAGCACATAAGGTTAGTCCAGCCTGGTAAATAAGCAGGGGTATCACAGAAAGCATTACTCCTATCCCAAGGGCAGCAGCAAGAGCAATTGATGCAAAACCATCGAGCAGAGATTTGGTGAGAAGAAGGTTCGGATTTCCTCCCAATCCTTCCTCAATTGCACCTAATATTGTCATAGAGCCCATGCAGAAAAGCAAGAACGCCGTTACCAATCCTTCAGAGAATTTGTCATTTTTAGAGTGCCATTTTTTTTTCAGAGATTCGCTGATCCGGTTCAGCCATGCATCGATATCAAGCAGCTGTCCAATTATCGAACCCATAATAAGACTAAAGATCAAAATGAGATAATGTTCTGTTTTAAAAGCCATTGTAATGCCGAGGAAAATAGTAAATAAACCGATCGCCTGAAATGCGATAGTTGTAAGTTTTTCCGGGAGTTTCTTTCGGAGAATTATTCCAATAATACTTCCAAGAATTACTGCGCCGACGTTGACGATCGTGCCAATCATACTATTCGAACCTGCCCACAGTAAAGAAATCCTGGATCTCTTTTACGTCCGAAGCCAGTGCTTCTTTCAGTGTGCCGACAAAAAGTGCTTTTCCTTGATCAAGAAAAACGATCCTGTCTGCAATTCTATGAATACTGGCGAGTTCATGGGTGACAACTACAATTGTCATATTGAGTTGTCGCTTTAGTTGAAGCAGAAGATCATCAATTGCTTTTGAGGTTATTGGATCGAGACCTGCAGATGGTTCATCACAAAAGAGTATTTGGGGGTCAAGAGCTATGGCTCGAGCAAGTGCTGCACGCTTTTTCATTCCACCCGAAAGCTCGGCTGGCGACAGGTACATTGCGTGGGCAAGCTCAACAAGGTTAAGTTTTGTTTCGATGATCCTGTTAATAAGTTCTCTGTCGAGATTTGAGTGCTGCTCCAAAGGAATGGCGACATTATCACGAACCGAAAGCGAGTTTAAAAGTGCTCCATTCTGGAAAAGCACTCCGCATTTCATGAGGATATTATCTAAATTTTCTTCTTCCATTCCAACAATTTCATTATCAAAGATCTTTATTGAACCCGATACCGGTATTAGGAGTCCGATAATATGCTTGAGAAGTGTGGTTTTTCCACAGCCACTTCCCCCAAGTATTATAAATACTTCATTTTCCTTTATATCCAAAGTGATGCCGTCAAGTATTCGACGTCCGTCATATTCCGTGATCAGATCCTTAACTTCAATAATATTTTCCATAACGATTAATAGAACAAAAGTCCCAATATGGAGTCAGCAACAATGACCATAAAGATAGCTGTTACCACAGAAGCTGTCGTGGAACGTCCCACACCACCAGCGCCTCCTTTAGCTCGCAGTCCGAAGAAAACACCAACAATAGTAATTAGCCAGGCAAAGACAAAACTCTTTACAATACTTGTAATAATATCCTTCAGTACCATGACATTTGCCATTCTGTCCA
>CAYUTH010000018.1:0-18308 GCA_964447485.1 uncultured Candidatus Cloacimonadota bacterium
TAATAATCATAGTATAAGACGCCAGGTGTTTTATCTGCACAAATGCTTATAACCTGCGTTATACTATCCATACAAACAGCAGTCTCGCCAAAATCGGTAGAGCGGTAAATACCTTCACCGGTTGAGGTAGGACCAACAAAATATATCTCTCCTATGTTGGGTCCTCTGGTAATGCGGTAGTCGGCAAAGGCAAAAGTACTAATACTCAAAAATGTTATAAGCGATATGATAATTTTTTTCATTATTCATAAACTCCTGAAATGTATTTTTGAGAATACAAATTCTTTTGTCAATTTTCATATACCTTGCATCTGGTGTAGAGATATTGGTTATTCATAAACGAAATTCCCCCAAAATTATTGATTTTATTGACATCCAAATTTTCAGAAATCAAATTTTTGAGCAAATGAATCGAAAACAGAAATAATACGAGGAGAAACAATATGGATAAAAGCTCTCACAAATTAGGTTTATTCAAACTCATTATGATAACGCTTGCGTTCATTATGAGTATCAGGAATCTTCCCATGCTTGCAGAAACGGGATGGGCGCAGATCTTTTATATGGTGGTGGCAGCGCTCATTTTCCTTATTCCGACTGCACTCATTTCTGCCGAACTTGCAACAGGGTGGCCCTCTGCAGGCGGTGTGTATAAATGGATCAAGCTTGCTTTTGGTGACAGAGCTGCATTTGTCGGCGCATGGATGCTCTGGGTTCAGATGTTCTTTGGTATGGTCATGATCGGATCGTTCATCGCAGCGATGCTCGCCTTTGTTTTTAAACCAGCACTGGCGAACAATAATATTTACATTGCTGTTGTTACGATTGTAATTTATTGGATCGCAACACTTTTTAATTTGAAAGGATTGAAATCCGGCAGTTTGATAAGTTCGGTCGGTTTCCTGGTTGGTGTGCTTATTCCCTTCATTCTCATTCTCGGATTCGGGCTTACATATTTCCTTGGAAGCAATCCGATCCAACTTCCAAAATTTACCTGGGCACAGGCATTCCCGAATTTTTCAAGCATAAGGAACCTTGCATTTTTTGTGGGGATAATATTTCTCTACTCAGGTATGGAAGTGTCATCTGTTCATGCGAATGAAGTGAAAAATCCTCAGAAAAATTATCCTCTTGCAATGCTCATTGCAGCGATTCTTATCCTGGCGATGAACATATTTGGCGCTTTTGCAATTGAGATCGCAGAGCCAAGAAGCTCTATCAATCTTGCTTCGGGCATTATGCAGACTTTCCGGATTTTCTTTACTCAACAGAATGTGAGCTGGCTCATTCCAATTGTCGCATTCATGGCTGCGATCGGTGCGTTCGGACAGCTCAGCACGTGGGTGCTTGGACCATCGACCGCAATGCTGCAGGTTGCCAAAAACGGCTTTATGCCGAGATGGTGGCAGAAGACGAACAGCGCAGGTGTGCCTATCCGTTTTGTGCTTGTACAGGCAATGATGATCTCATTGGTCGCATTGATCTATGTCGTTGTTCCCGCGGTAAATACCGGCTTTTTCATGGTGCTGATCCTCACGACCGTGCTCTACGCGGTGATGTATCTACTACTCTTTGCATCGGGCATCAAACTGAGATACAAATATCCTGATGTGAAGCGTACGTATAGAGTCCCCGGTGGAAATATCGGCATGTGGATTGTTGGCGGGCTGGGATTCCTTGCAATGCTGTTTGTGATACTCATCAGCTTCTTCCCGCCTTCGAATCTTAAAATCGGAAGCCCGATTTTTTATGTGCTTTTCATGGTACTCGGACTGTTAATATTCGTATCGCTGCCGATCATAATCTATGCACGCCGAAAACCGGAATGGAAAGAAATAACACAAGATAATAAAGAAGAAAATATAGGAGAAAATAATGGATAAGATAGATATCAACGCATTATTCTTAGGACCCAAATCTGAGAATGGTAAATTTTTCAAGGAAAAAGTTTTAGATGTGATAAATGAGCATCTCTTCTGGAGGAAAGATTTTCATCCCGAAGATGACCCTGTCATCACATTGCATGAGAAGGATCAGAAGAATTTCAGACTTACTGAGGAGAAAATCCACCAGGTGATCGATGAGATATGTGCAAAGTTAAAGGAAACATCCATGCCCTGGCACTCTCCACGCTACCTTGGTCATATGAATGCAGATATTCTCATGCCGGCAATGATCGGCTATATTGCTGCAATGTTATACAATCCGAATAATGTTGCATATGAAGCTTCAACTGCAACCTCGCCTATGGAACTGGAAGTGGGCTATGATTTTGCAGATCTCATGGGCTATGACAGAGAAAAAGCATGGGGACATATCTGTACAGACGGAAGTGTGGCGAATCTCGAAGCAATATGGTATGCCAGAAATCTTACGTCGATACCTTTTGCAATCAAAGAATTGCGTCCGAAACTTGTTGAAGGAAAATCAGATTGGCAGCTTGCAAATATGACTGTCGAGCAGATTCTCGATCTGTCGGAAAACGTGAAAGATATCTGGGATGAGATCAGGGACAAATCAGTTCGAGGAACAGGAATTGTCCAAAAACAACTCGGCAAATGGATCGTTCCGCAGACCAAACATTATTCATGGGTGAAAGCCGGTGAAATTATCGGACTTGGATTGAATAATGTGATCTCCATCCAGGTTGATGAACATTACAGAATGGATATCGATGTGCTTAAAAAGACGATTGATGATCTGGTAAGTAAGGAGATACCCATACTCGGAGTTGTTGCAGTAGTTGGCAGCACAGAAGAGGGTGCAGTTGATCATGTCGATCAGGTCGTTGCTCTAAGAAAAGAACTCGAAAAGAAAGGAATCTCTTTCTATCTGCATATCGATGCTGCCTATGGCGGGTATGCCCGTTCGATCTTCCTTGATGAGAATTTCAAATTTATCCCGTATGATGAACTGAGACTCCGCCTACACAAAGACGGCATTATCAATAAGGATGAAATCGACTGGCCAAGCATGGATGTGTACAATGCATTCAAGGCGATCGAGGAGTCAGACTCTGTCACAATCGATCCGCACAAGATGGGTTATGTTCCTTACGCAGCCGGAGGTATCACGATAAAAGATAGAAGAATGACAGATGCGATCTCATACTTTGCTGCATATACCTTTGAAAAAGGAACACATGTCCCTGCGCTTCTTGGCAGCTATATCCTTGAGGGCTCAAAAGCAGGTGCAACTGCCGCTGCAGTGTGGGCAGCTCATAAAGTCATGCCTTTGAATATTACCGGTTATGGCAGACTCATCGGGGCAAGCGTCGAAGGCGCCCAGAGATTCTACAACCATATCCAAAAGAACAAGATCCTGAATATAAACGGGACAAAAGTTAAGATGGATACTCTCACAAAACCCGATTTCAATATGGTTGATTTTGCATTCAATATCGAAGGCAACAAAGACCTGAAGAAGATGAATGAGCTCAATTTCCAGATATATGATCTGAGTTCATATGTAGCCGGACCCGTGTACAAAAATGATTTTATCACATCACACACAGAATTTACCTATGCTGATTACGGCGATGCCCCTGTCGGCATTGCAGAGCGGTTAGGGATTGCTAAATCTGAATGGGATAAAGTGCATAGCTTCCGCCTGATGCGTGCCTGCGTGCTTACGCCTTACTTCATGCTCGACAAGGTGGTCGCACACTACTGGGAAACCTACCTAGAAAGCATGCAACAAAAAATTGCGGAGATACTGCCGACTCTATAAGTATAAGAATAAATCAATCATTGGAAGCTGGAATAAAGGATTTTTCCTGATTTCCAGCTTCTTTATTTGATTGTTAAATCATATAAAGTGAATAAATTTAAGGAATATATCTTTAAAAGGAGAAGCACATGCTTCATAAGAAGAAAAATTTGAACGAGATTAAAGAGTCCGACAAATGGCTCAGTCCTACCTATGGTTCACGCGCATTGAAAGAACCTGTTCCGAAATATCAGATTCCACTCAAGGATATGGCACCTTGTGATGCCTATGAAATTGTGCACGATGAATTGATGCTGGATGGAAACTCGCGGCTGAATCTTGCCACTTTTGTGACTACGTGGATGGAGCCCGAAGCCCGGCAGCTCATGTCAGAAACTTTTGATAAGAACATGATAGATAAGGATGAATATCCCCAAACTGCTGAGATTGAAATGAGGTGTGTGAATATTTTATCACGTCTTTATCATGCTGAAGATGATAAGGAAGCATGCGGATGTTCGACAATCGGGTCAAGCGAAGCAGCAATGCTGGGTGGCATAGCGCTGAAATGGAAGTGGAAAGAGCGTATGAAAAAAAAGGGTAAACCTATCGACAAACCCAATATGATCATGGGAATCGATGTGCAGGTGTGCTGGGAAAAATTCTGCAGGTACTGGGAAATAGAGCCCCGCTTTATTCCGATGACAGAAAATCGCTTTATAATCAATGCTGAGGAAGTAATCAAGATGATTGACGAGAATACCATAGGTGTTGTCGCGATTATGGGTACGACCTTTACAGGGCAGTATGAACCGGTGAAAGAGATAAATGATGCGCTTGAAGAGTTTAATAAGAAAACCGGTTTTGATGTACCAATCCATGTGGACGGTGCCAGTGGAGGATTTATTGCACCCTTCATTCAACCTGATCTTGAGTGGGATTTTCGTTTGAAATGGGTGAAATCCATCAATACATCCGGTCATAAATACGGTCTGGTTTATCCGGGGGTCGGCTGGGTTATCTGGCGTGACTGGCATGAACTTCCTGAGGATCTTATCTTCAAAGTAAACTATCTCGGTGGTGATATGCCTACCTTTGCCTTGAACTTCTCGCGACCAGGCAATCAGATCATTGCACAATATTATAATTTCCTGCGTCTTGGTTTTGAGGGATACTGCAAGATCCAGCAGGCATGCCATGATACTGCCCAATATCTGTCTCACGAGATTATAAAAGTAGGACCTTTTGAATTGCTCACAGACGGTAGCGATATTCCAGTATTCGCATTTAAGATCAAAGAGGATGCTCATGTGAACTATTCGGTGTATGATGTTTCAAACTTCTTAAGAACTCGTGGTTGGCTGGTACCGGCATACACTTTACCGGAGAATGCCACAGATATAGCTGTTCTCAGAATTGTAATCAAAGAAGGATTTAGTAGAGACATGGCAGATATGTTAATAGAAGATTTTAATCGAATGCTTAAGCATTATAAAACGCATCCTGGATATACTCCCACTCCGCTTCCCAAGAAAAAGAAATATCGGCAGCATTGCTGATCAAATATAACAAAACCGCCAATATAAACATTTGGCGGTTTTGTTTCGATAATTCACCAGTGATTTATTTATAATACTTCTTTGTAAAACCTGTAATCCACTGACCTTTTTTTACAAATATTGATTTGACTAGTCCGGTTAACAATCCTGCTCCATAAGCAATAACTTGAGTCAGCAAAGTCATGATGGAAAGCAATCCTACAAAGAGAGATTTGTTCTTTATTGCGGATTGAATACATGCGAAAATGAGGAGGAGTACAAGTAGTGCGCTTTCTCCGAGAAATATCAGTAAAAAAGCATTAATGAAAAAAGCAAGGATGAGTGAAACCAGATATCCGGTCAGCGCGATTGCAGGAAGGAAGTGGACCAGTTTGAGCATTTTTGAGTCAAGTCTGCCAAGATTGATGCGCGTCACTCCCCAGTTGAATATCTGTTTGAAGAATTTCTTAAGATTTGTTCTTCGTTTATGATAGACCGGCACATCATCGAAATAAACAACCTTAAATCCCGCATTGTATATTCTGTTTGAAAATTCCATATCCTGTCCGTGCCTGAGGGAATTCATGCCGCCGATAGAATCAAAGATTTCTCTTTTAATTCCCATATTGAAGCTGCGGGGATAATATTTTGCGAGCCGTTTGCCCTTTGAACCACGAGTTCCGCCTGTACCTATAAAGGATGTCATCGAGTAGTTGATTGCTTTGAGAAAAGGAGAGAAACTTTCGTGACGGGTGTCTGGACCTCCAAAAGCATCGAAATTTTCATTATCAAGATGATGTGTAAGGTTTTCAATATAATCTATCGGTACGGTGCAATCAGAATCAATAAAAACAAAGATATCACCTTTTGCACTTTTCATGCCGAGATTTCGTGCTGCACCGGGTCCTTTATTTTGTTGAAAAAAGTATTTCAGTTCGAGATTTGGTATGTGATTTTCTACAATCTGTTTTGTCGTATCTGCCGAGCCGTCATCGACAACGAGCACTTCAAAGTTCTTTGAGGTTTGTTTCTCGAAAGAGGAGAGGAATTCTTCAATTTCATCAGCTCGATTATACGCAGGAACGATGATAGAGATCAGGGGAGAAGGGAGGACGGAGGATGGAGAAGGGGGCATCAGAATTTCTCCTTTCTGGTTTTTATCAAATTGAAAAGCATTGCAGATATTTTGTGTGTTTTATCAATCAAATCTTGAGCAGGAGTGTTTTCTGTCATGTTGAGTTTGCGTGATAAATAGAGTTGGGTTCTGAGTTCTGCGCAAGAACCTCGATCAATATACAAAAAGTGAATATATTCCTTATTAGAATCTCTATCGTATCCTTCTGAAATGTTGGAAGGAATTGACACTGCTGCTCTTTGTACCTGATCTCTAAAGCTGTAGTCTTTACAATTCGAAAAAATTTTATATATATCAACAGTCAGTCGCATGCTTTCTTTCCAAACATCAAGATCTTCAAACTTTTTAATCTTTGTTGTCATTCTTTCTCCCTTTTCCCTTTTCCTTTTTCCTGTTTAAGATTGTGATAACAGCAATTAAAATGAGACAAGCAAAGGCAAATATATGTGCAATTACTGAAATTCTATAGTATTTGAAAAATGTTTGAGGACTGAACTCAAAAACAACTTCATGCTCACCGGGCTGTTCAATATAGATCGAACGCAAAATATGGTCTGTCTTGTAGATCGACACATCCTCACCATCAACAAATGCTTTCCAGCCACCTTTTGCCGGATAGTAAATTTCCGATATAACAAAGAGTGCAGGTGTATCAGTATAGATTTCATATTTCATTGTATTGAAAGAGGGAGTTGTTCGAACAAAAGATGAATCCGGTTTTTCAATCGGGAGCAGGAATTGTTCCTCAAGGATTGCGGTCGCAAACGGATCGAAATCAGGATTATTTAATGTATCAAATCGGGCATTTCTATCTGGTATAGTGACGACTTCGCCAACGAACCATGCAGGTTGAGGATCATACTTTGCTTTATACACAAGCAGCTTATTTTGCTGATCATAATAAAAGGGTTCAAGGTTATCCTGCGGAAGTTGTGAAGAGGAGATAATATACTTTGTATTCAGCATTTTGAGGATATTCCAGTTTACCGGAACTTGCGGATCAGCACCCTTGAAAATACAGTTTTCCACAATATCCTGATAGATGCGTAGTTTCGCAGCATTATACCCGCCAATAGAATTATGGTAATATGACCAGTCATTGTTATTGAAAGGATTTTCAGTTATTGGAAACACACGATAGTATGAGGTGTCTTTAAGTATCGCTTTATTTGCAGGTTTCAATTTGAAATGCTGTGCTTCAAGTTTTACGGGATCATATAGCTCACCCTCTGCTTTTTTCATATAAGGAATCAGATCAATAAGGAGTATGACAATGACAGCTCCAATAAAAATATATTTTTTGATCGCTTTATTAATGAAAAGTAGGATAAGTGCGGCAGTTAAGACTGTAAATATTATCATTCGTAATGCATCAGTCTGGAGCATTTCAAGCCGGACCTGTTTGATCATCGTTAGAACCTGCGGGTCAAACTGGGATGCATCTGAAGCTTTTTCAAGCGGAAATGATGAGCCGAAAATAAGTACTATTAATCCGAGAAGAACAATTGCACCGCCAACACCAAATACGATCTTTTGAACCTTCTTCACCTTTTCTTTTGTGATTTCAAGGATGTGTTTCAGTCCGAAGGCAGCCCATATAACCATGATAAACTGCATCACAACTAATATCATGGAAGGCACGCGGAATTTATTGAAAAATGGAATATGCTGAAAAAAGATAGAATAGAGGAAGGGGAGATGCCGTCCAAAAGATAAAAATAGTGATAAGAGGAACAGGGCTAGTGTGACCTTTATAAATCCTTTTTTGAAAGATAGAATTAATCCTATTATTGAAAAGAATAACAAGACCACCCCAAAATAATCATATGCTTGGGTGAAAGGCATGTGCCCCCAATAGGTAGGAAGATTTTTATTTTGCCATTGCTCTACTTTTGTGCCCGTATAGAGTTCATTGGAAGTTCCTCCATAAAATCGAGGCATGACAAAGGTGAGCAGTTCTGCGGGATGCATAGACCACCCGGTTGCATAATCCATATCCAGTCCAGTTGATTCTTCTTCTCCTGTTCCGCCGCGAATTGAGTAGGGAGTATATTCATTTGTCACAAAGAGAGGTTGCGCAACCATTGCAGTGATGAGCAGAGAACCTCCGATAATGAGGACAATTTTGAGAAGGAACCGTTTTGTTTCTTTATTGATGAGCATTGTGACGAGATAATACAATCCCATAAAAAGGAGGATCATGATCTGGTAAAAGATTATCTGGTAATGCTGAGTTCTGATTTGAATAGAAAAGGCAAAGATGAATCCGAATAACCAAAGTAAGTTTTTCCTATTTAAAAAGCTTAAAAAGAAAAATGTCACAAGCGGCATGTACATAATGGGACGGAATTTTGCAAAGTGTCCGATGTTCAGCAAAGACATGAAGTGTGGAATGAAGATAAAGCCCAGTCCACCGAAAACCGATTCCCAGAATCCAAGTTTAAAAAATCGAAGGAGATAAAACATGCCAATAAACCCGACGAGGTAGAGCCAGATGTTGATATAAAGTATTTTGCCTAATATTTTGCCTATGAAAGTATCGAGAGAAAATACTGCTCCACCAATTCGATGATAAACAGGCATGCCAGAAAAAACTGTAGGATTCCAATATACTTGCTTACCTGTTTCATTTTGATATTCAAATTTTTGATGTGATGATCCCTTAGAGCCGATTACATCAACACCGCCGGGACGTAAATCTTGAAATGCCATCGGGTAAAGAACGAACAGGAGTATGAAAAAAACAACGGCAAAAGTAATGATGTTGCACTGATATGGTTTTAGGTTAATTTTTTTTGTATTGCCAGCAATATCTTGATCAATTTTTTTCATATAAAACCTCTTAAATTAAATTTTTTTCTTCAAGCCTGTCAATTTATGCCATCCTTGCTTTATGCGCTCCAATTCAATAGGTTCATAAAAATTGAATGGATAAAGGATAAATGGGAATGAAATTATTATAGCAACTTTGAATAAAATCCTTGGTAAAATATTCAAGTTTGCTGTCAAGGTTGAGAAGAAGAATAAAATGATAGCCAGAATCAACATTTTTAGAAGTTTCATATTCTCAAAATGGATTTTGTAAAAACGGTTTGCAACGAAATATGTAGCAAAATATAATACCACAAAAGATATAATCGTAGCAACTGCTGCACCTATCATTTTATACTTAGGTATAAGAAGAAAATTCAAGCCAATATTTAAAACTACCGCCCCAATCGTATTATAGGCGATATACTTTGTTTTTCTTTCTAAGTATAATCCGAGACTTGTTACAGACTTGGCTCCGCTAAATATATATGCAAGAATAATATAAGGAACAACCTGATAGGCAGCCCAATAGTCAGGATTTAAGGCAAGCAGTTTGATGAGTTCTTTACCAAAAAGTGCTAAAGCAAGTCCAGCCCAACAAAGAACAAACACAAAATAGGTCTGCATCTTACTATAGAATCGTTTATCACCTTTTTGTCCATACATTTTATAAGCAATTGGTAGCAGTGCAAGTGAAAAAGATTGTATGAGAAATATATTCAAAACACCAGCAATCTTATATCCAAGATTGTAAAGTCCGACTTCTTTATAATCAACTAAAAATTTCAGAATATATCTGTCGCCCATATTAAGCAACATTCCTGCTAAAGAAGTAAATATTAAAGGGAAGCCAAAGATGATTGCCGCTTTTAATATTTTTTTATCAAATCTCGGAATCATCTCAGAAATCATATTTGGAAAGAGAATAAGAAATAGCACACAATCACCAATTAAATATGAATACAAGATGCCTTTTACGCCTATCTTTGCAAATGCAACAAAATAGATATTGAATCCTAAAATAATGACCAGTTTTACTATATTTGCAGTTGCATAAAATACAGATTTTTCTTTGGCACGCAACACACTGAGGAAAAGGTTGTTTATAATTCGTAAGAAAATTATATAAAAGCATAATTTGAAATAGATTGTAAATTCTAAAGGTTTTGAAAATAAAGCAGACAGTTTTGATGCACATCCTAGCCCAAACAAATTAAATAACAATCCAATACTAAATAGAAAAACCAATAAGGTAAATAACGTTGATTTTCTTTTTGCCTTATATTCTTCCAAATCGTGAAATCTTAAAAGTGCTTGCGACTGACCCAAAATCAATACCTGAGTGAGAATCATTATTGTAATTTCCAGAATTCCAAGTACACCATATTCGGAAACTGTTATATGTTTTGTATATAAAGGTAAAAGGACAATGCCGATTAATTTTGTAGCAATGTTACCTAGACTGTAAATGGCTGAATGTTTTAAAGTATTTTTTATTTTATTTAGCATGTATTAACTTATTATTTTCTAATATAGATTCTATTGCTGATTTCATGTTATTAATGGCATTGTCCTGCCAGATGATTTTACTTATCCTATTTATATTTATCTTATTACGGCAGTTTTTAATTTTTTCAAGAATCTCTTCATCGTTATTAACAAGAAATACAAGATTAGATTTTATCAAATCCCTCATATATTCGCTTCCCTGAAGATTTACAACAAGAGTTATTAGATTAAATGTCAGCCCTTCAAATAAAGCAGTAGAAAAAACCCCTACTTGAAAATTGCTTTCTGCAAATAGTTGATATAAAGACTTATCATAATTTTCATCCGCAACTTCCAAGTTTTTACAGTAACGCAAAAAAGGATATTTCTCTTTCCAATCAAAGTATTCAGCTGGATGTAATTTATAGATAATCTTGTAATTAGAAGAGATTTTCTGGGCGAGCTCATAGGCTATTTTTGCTAACCTCTCTCCTATTAATTTCTGGGAGATAAAAATAATTTGTCCGTCTTTTTTACTTATATGCTTCAAATTTTCCTTTTCTATTTCAAGATAAGGAAAACCAGTAACAATTTGCTTCTGCTTGGAAATAGGAAGAAAGTTTGCATCCTTCCAAAATTTACCAAATAAGAATATATATTTCGGTAAAAATAGATAATCTTTATTTGATTCTAAATTTGAATAATTGTATCCAATATGATATTTATTTATCATGCCATGTTGTAATTCTACTGTTGGGATGTTCATTTTATCCGCAACAGTATTTAAGGCAATACACAAGGAATTATAATGGACAATCTCAAAAATGATTTTGGGTTTGATTTTAGGTAATATTTTTTCAAAAACCCTTTGATATTCTAAAAAGTTAAAAACCTTTTCATAATATAACCTCTCCGCTTCTGAACTATCCCATTTGATTTTAAAATCATTACTAAAAATTTTTAATATATTCTCAATTTGGGATAATATTCTTGTGTTTTTTCTTCTCGTCTTGCTTTTCACAAATGTTAAAATATTTACATAATCAAGATACTTAAGATTTTTTGTTATTACAGGACGATAATGGTATCCATTAAATGACCTTGATATTGTTAAACAGTTATAATTTCCTAATGTTTGAATTAAATAGTCGGTATAAATATCATAAAAGTATTCCGATACCTTTTTTCTTCTTGCTGTCCCAAGAAAAAGGAAATCATATTTACCTAATCCTATGAATGGATTATAAAGCATAGAACCTTTTAGCAACTGCATACTATTCAGTAATTTTGTCTTCTTATTTAATTTATTAAATTCCTTTTGTGGTGGATTTAAACCTAACTTTTTGACAACAATCCTTGTCCACCAAATCTGCATTCTTAATAAAGACCATAAAGGAATTTCATCATTATAATTCTCAAAGAGATTATATCTTTTTTCAACTGCTAAAAATTTCTGGAATAATTCCGGTATCTTCATGATTTAACACCGATTTTTGTTAATAGCATTTATAACATTAAGTATATCACAAAATTGCTTAATCTTATAATCTGACTTTGTCTCAATACCTAAATAGTTATCAAATTCAACTGTTTTTATTCCTAATTCTTTTGCTCCATTAATTTCTTCTTTATCATGTCCAACAAAGAGGACTTCTTCTTTTTCTATTTTTAAAATATCCATAGGTTTTTTAAAAATCAAAGGATCAGGTTTAGTCACACCTATATCTTTTGATGTTATAATTATATCCAATAAGTGGTTTATATTGTATTTAGCAATCACATTTTCTCTAACTTCTTTCTCTGTTGCTTCATTATCGGTAATAATAACATTTTTAATGTCCCTATCTTTAATATTTTCTAAAGTTTCTTTAACGCCCTTAAATAGAACCCTATTATTTTCAAAGTATTTTTTTCTCTCAAATGAGAGTCTTTTAAATTCATAAGGATTCTTTATTTTTAGAGAATTAAGAAATTCAAGATATTTTTCATCATAAGTATTTTTTCCATTATATATATCTAAAATAAATTTTTCATATAATTTATAAAAATTCGCAAAGGAGCTTGTGAAAAGTCCAGCATTTTTGAAGAATTTGTACATCCACTCACGCCAATAATGGGCTTCAAAAAATACATCTCCCAAGTCATAAAAAACTGCTTTTATCATAATTTATTCAAACATATCCTCTGTTATAGATGTTAGCTCGTCAATATCTTGTTTGGCTTTTTTACCAAATATTTTTATTCTCTCATACCAATTCATTCCCTCACCAGGGCTTAACATTATAAGGTCACTTTCATTTATAACATCACCTTTTTTAATAATTCTTTTTGTTGCTAATGAGCGTTCTAACTTTTCCATATAAGGTTTGACAGATTCACAAATTTTTTTCTCATATTTACCGAGTGTCATTTCCATATTGCGTATATCTCTAACCATTCTCCAAAGACCGTCAGGTTCTAAAGCCCCCTTATGATCTGAGCCTTTTAATGCATGACTTAAAGTTATATGTTTTTCTATAAATTCTGCTCCTAGCGCAAAAGCAACCGCAGGGGTAACTATACCAATTGAATGGTCACTATATCCAATTGTATACTTATATCTTTCTTTTAAGAAAGGAATTGTATTTAAATTCAAGTTATTATAATCAGCAGGATATTGAGATATGCAATGAAGAATAACAATATTCTCGTGATACCTATTTATTACTTCAACGGCTCTATCAATTTCAGGAAGTCCTCCCATCCCAGTAGACAAAATAACAGACTTTTTGGCTTTTCCTATCTCCTCCAATAATGGTATATTTGTTAAATCGCGAGATGCAACTTTAATATATTTTACATCAATTTGCTCTAATAGTTTTAGAGTCTTAACAGAGGTTAGTGTCTCAATAAAATCAAGCTCTTTGTTTTTAGTATACTTGTATAACTCAATATGTTCATCGTATGATAACTCCAATTTTTCTCTATGCTCTCCATAAGTTCTACCAAAAGAATTAGGAGAATCATATATTCTGTTATATTCTTCTTTTGTTAACTCCTCAGACATATCTCGTTTAGTAAACTTTATCGCATCTACACCCTTGAGATGTCTATTGTATGCTTTATCTATAATTGGCATTGCTGTCATATCTATCAATTGTTTAGCCATTTTTAAACTACCATTATGATTTTGGCCAGCTTCAGCAATTATATAAGTTGATTTAATATTCATATTTATTCCTTTCCATTTTTAATTATATTCTTTAACATCTTTTTTAATATAAAATTGTCCTTTTTTATTATTTCAAGAATATCAAAATAACTAAAATTTACATTTTTAAAATTTTTGAGAATTTTCATTATAACATCCATATCCTCTTTAGTATCAACTGTAAATCTGTATTCCTTTCCATATAATATATCTGGCATATTTAGGAAAACACTATTAAAGTATTCTGTATGATAAAAAATAGGAGTAACATGTTCTTTTTCATATTCATTATTTATAAGAGATTTTGCTTTTTTGAATGCAGATAACTTTATAGCTTCACAGAAAAGTCCATAATGTGTTAATATTGCAGGTATATTTTTATAATCTTTATATGATAAGTAGTCTATGTTCTCATTATCGCTCAAATAGTGTGCCATTTCATTAATAAATAAAGGTTCTATAAAGGGATTATCTCCACAAATTCTAAAAATAAATTTTGCATCAATCTTATATTTCTCCAAGAAATCAAGAAATCTTTTATAAACATTATTTTCCTCTCCTCTGAAATAATTTATATTTTTTTCAATGAGATATTGCTCTAATCTGTCATCAATAGGATTTTTTGAGGTGAGGACAAATACATTTTCCTTTCTTGAATTCTTTGATATAAGAACTCTTTTATAAACTAATTCTAAAAGAGTAATATTATCAAATACTTTCATCAAAACCTTTTCTGGTAATCTAGTTGACCCTAATCTTGCCTGAATTAGAAATATAAAATCCATTTTTAATTTTCAAAAAGTACTAACAAGTTCTTTTGTAAGATCTCCCCTAGAATATTTTCTTATCTCCTCTTTATTTACTTTGGGTTTTATACCATTCTGCAAGTTTTTATATTGTCTTTCTATTTCTTTCTTTATTTTCTCAATTTCATTAAATTCAAACATTTTACCAGTTTTGGACTTTTTTAAAATTTCAGCAGCATCACCATGTTTCGGACCAATCCCTACAATAAAATTTCCTGTTGCTAAATATTCAAAGAGTTTACCGATAAGTATTCCCTTATTTTTTTTAGTATGATTAGCTAACTTAGTTCTCTTCCAAGAATTAAATAATTCGAAAACTGAATTGTGAATCTTTTCAACGTTATTATAATTAATTACAACTCCAGTATTAGTCTCAGTAATGATTCTTGCCGCTTCCCCATCATCTGTACCAAAAGCCAATATAAGTTTTCCTGTTCGCATATATTCAAATGTCTTGCTTGGAATAATTCTCCTATTCTTTTCGGATTGAGTAACCAAAAGTAACATTAAGCTTGCGTGTTGTGTATATCTCAAAGCCTTTTCATCAGATACAAAATAATATTCTCTTAGTTCAGATGACTGTAACTGATCTTGGATAGCATACCTATGTTTTGGAGCTCGAAAATCTCTGATGATTTTCTTTGTCATAAATATCTTTTTTTTCAGTTTCATATTATATGTGAGAGGTGAGAATGATTTCTCTGCTATCTTTTCCGCAATTGAAAAGTAGATCAAGAATGGATAGATTCGGAATGAAATCATTCCATAATTGAGGATAAATAGGATGAACAAAGTCTGAATACACAAGCCCAATACCATTTTGGGAAAGTAAGGTTTCATCATTATATTCTTTTCCGCCACCCGTGCCTGAATAATAGAGCAAGGAATTTACCTTTTTTCCAATATCAATGATAAGATTGGTCTTTGCCCTAAAACTGGATAATAATGAACTTAACTTGTAAGTGAGTGTCGTGATGTTTAAATAATCTGCGATAGTATGTATCAATGCGATGTTTAACTCAGCAAATGATAAAGGTTTCATGAGAGTTGTTTCTAATAAGGAATAAATTTCTTCAAAGTATCGAGCTTTTTTATAATTATAATGTAATATTTTTAAATGTCTTTCCTTCCACTTTACATCAGTAGCCCGGACTTCCTGAAACGAAACTTTGCCATTTTTCCCTGATGGGATGGTAATGGGAATCGTCAGATAGGTTTCACCCTGTGCTGTTTTGATTCGATTTCTATTTGAAAAACTACTTCCTCGAGGATATTGCACACTATCGAGAAAAACGAATTTATCAACGTGCGCTAATTTGTAAAAATATCCAATCCAAGGAATATAATTTGGTTGATGAATAGCGAAAGTAGAATTAATTTTCATGTCGAAACTGATTTAATAATTTGTTGAATTTCTCTTTTTCATCATTATTATTCTGATATATTCTGAATGGAAAATTTTGGGGAAAATCTTTCAGAAGTCTAAGGTCGAAATCAAATAATTCTGCACACCGTTTTTGTATTTTTTTTGCAAGTGTTTCGGGAGATTCACATAATTCTTTATATGATACAGTTATAACATTTTTGTTATTCTCTTTGATTTTTTTATTATAAAACTTCTTTAAATAGAATATCTGTCCTGCGATTTGTTCCCAATAATTTAAATCCTTAATCTTATCATAGTCAGGTGGCATGTAACTCCACCAAGTAGTAAGGTCTTTATAATACTTTTTTCTGGCGTTCAAAATTGATATGGCGACATCTGATTCATCTCTTTCTATATACACAAAGATGACTTTTCCCAATAACGAAATAAGTTTTTTTATATGATAAGAACCAAAGATGTTTTTAAAGATCATTGGTTTATTAAATTCATACTGGATGTTTGACAAAACTAATTTAAGCAGCGGCCAGTTAATTTTTTTTTCAGCTTCATTAATGTTGGTAACACCCTCAATATCATCTTTATGTAGCCAATATCTCCAAAAATATCCAAATTCATGAATATCAGAAATAATTTCTGTTCGGGCATAGTCAGAACTGAAGCTGGTTTTTTTATTCCTTCCGAGGATAACATTTGAAAGACGAATTCCATGTAATGGCGCTAGCCAGAATCGGGCAACAAGATTATTTATGAATGAAATATCGAAGGAGTGGGCGATGAATTGTGATAAAAGCGTCGTGCCCGAGCGGGGGAGTCCGAAAACAAATATGAAAGGAAATTGAATTTCATGTTCTTTATACCACTGTTCTTCATCAGCTTTTAGGATAAGATTTGTCTTTAAAAGGAAGTCCTCTTCTTTTAGATCTTTTGAATATTCCAAGACCCGGTTACTGTAGAAATCAGTTAATTTTTTCGTCATGTTTATTTAATAATCCATCTCAGCACATCGAATGTTTCTGCAAATTCGACACCTATTTGCACACCACGTGTTCGTGCAAGACCTTTAATATATTCAGCATTAGCGTACTTTCTTCCTATTTGAGACCGATAACATTTTAGTGACTCAAGTTTCTTTTCCACATGGCGCTCTTCAAGATATATAAAGGATCTGGTTTCAAATGTGATATTATTCCAGGGCATTTCATATCCAAGAAGCGAAGTAAATTTGAAAGCTCGTAGCCCTTCGGTAGCAATTGTGAAATGGTCCTGATGAAGGTCATGTTTTGATGGCATTATGACCAGATCTGGTTGAATTTTCCTGTTCAATTGAA
Organism: uncultured Candidatus Cloacimonadota bacterium; assembly: GCA_964447485.1. Taxonomy (GTDB): domain Bacteria; phylum Cloacimonadota; class Cloacimonadia; order JGIOTU-2; family JGIOTU-2; genus Celaenobacter. The sequence goes on from CAYUTH010000018.1 coordinate 17,392, forward strand.
CGAGATCTTCCAATATCTCTTGTCGATAATGAGCAAATTTCCTTACAGGATATCTGTAAATCAGAAGATTATCTTTTTTTATTCCCAGTACAGCTGATGCATTCTTTACTTCAGTTAACAATATATCTTTGGGCAATCCTTCTGGTACAGATTCTTCTGCACATGAAAAAGTGGCGTAATAAAGATCCTTCCCCTCTTCAATAAACCGCGCGATGGCACCTCCACATCCAAATTCGCCATCATCTGTATGGGGTCCAAGGACTAAGATTTTTTCAATTTTTTTCATATTCAAACCTTAAATAATTTTGTTAATTTCTCTGTCAAATTTCGGCGAGTGTAATTATTTATGATGCTGTTATTATAATTAAATGCAGTATTCTCCTGCCACATTGTGAAAAGAGTGAGAATAAAATCTTTTAGATTTTCATAATCTGAATAATCTAACATTTTACCAGTATGTGTCGCGCGTATGATTTTATTTGCTTCACCATCGATTGGACCTATGGCGATAATCGGGTTTTTGGTCATTATATATTCAAATAATTTTCCAGTTGTGATAAATTTTCCTCTTGAACCCTTCCCGATAATGAACAGCAATGCATCTGCATTTTTGATCAGATCTAAGGCTTCAGTATGGTCGCGATATCCAAGAAATGTGATTTGAATATCTTTAATTGCTTTTTCTGCAATTTTATCTCGAACATCCTTGAAAACATTACCTATGATTTCCAGTTTAACAGAATTTCTGAATTTATTGTCATGTGAGAGTTCTTTTAGAATGTTAAAAAAATTATCAACATATTGGCGTTCCTTTATAGAGCCCATATAACGTATTGTAAAAATTTCATTATGGGTTTTGGGTGATTGGCTTATATCAGTTTCGTCAAAGCCATTAGGAATTTGGCGGATAGGGATTA
>CAYUTH010000019.1:0-17711 GCA_964447485.1 uncultured Candidatus Cloacimonadota bacterium
CTGCCAGATGCACGATCTGAGGTAAAGGTGCGATATCACCTTCCATGCTGAATATTCCGTCAACAACGATCAATTTGGGGGTTTCTTCAATGTTTTGCAATACGCGTTCAAGGTCATCCATATCATTATGATTGAAGCGAAGCATTTTGCCGTATGATAAACGGCAGCCGTCTATGATACTTGCATGATCCAGTTTGTCGGTTATTAAGTATTCCCCGCGCCCGACAATAGTGCTCAGCACGCCTAGATTTGCCTGATAACCTGTCGAATAAGCGAGTGCGGATTCCATTCCAACCAGTTCAGCAAGGCGTCTCTCAAGTTCAATATGAATATCAAGTGTGCCATTTAAAAAGCGTGATCCGGCGCAACCGGTACCATATTTTTTTATCGCATTTTCAGCAGCTTCTTTTACTTTGGGATGATTGGTAAGTCCGAGATAACTATTGGAACCGAGCATCAAGGTCTTCTTGCCATTAACAATGACTTCAGTATCCTGTTCGGAACTGATTACGCGGAAATATGGATAAAAACCCTGCTCTTCAAGGATTCTTGCTTGTGTAAAACTGGCGCATTTATCATAGAGATTCATGGAGTACTCCTTTTAAATTCACAAAGAATGTTGAATCAATGTGTTCATAGTTTTGTTGGATTTAATTTTCATTGCTCATATTTCAAAAATCTATTTTTCGGCTGTCAATAAATTTGGTTTTGAGCTTTCAGTAAAAATATTGACATGAACAGTCCTCAAACAGTAATTAATAAAAACCTATGAAAAAGAAGATCATATTCTTATTTCTGATAATTATTTTATGCACGTGCAGTCTTTTTGGTGCAGAAAAATCACGTCCTACAATTGGGGTGGTATTGAGCGGCGGCGGTGCAAGGGGTATTGCACATATAGGTGTGCTGAGAGCTTTGGAAGAGTATAATATTCCGATAGATTTTATCGGGGGAACGAGTTTTGGCGCTCTTGTGGCAGCATTCTATGCATCGGGTTATTCGGTCGAAGAAATGCAGAAGATCATTGAAAGCACAGAATGGAATATTGCAACTAATCCAGACAGGCAGCAGTATTATTATTACTCCAGAAGGATCAATGAAGCGAATGTGCTGAGAGTGAGATTCCAGGACTGGGAGCTTAAATTTCCGAATTCTCTCGGCAATACACAGGAGATCGTCAGCCAGCTCGATTATTTTTTTACACGCGCAAATTACCTGTGCAGGGGCAATTTTCTGGAGCTGAAAACTCCGCTTTTTATTTCGACAACAAATATAAAAAACGGAGAAAATCACATTTTCACCAAAGGGGAACTTCCGCAGGTTGTTCAGGCAAGCATGACCGTACCGTTCCTGCTGTCTCCCACTATGATAGATTCAACCTTCTATGTGGATGGGGGCATCACCAACAACCTTCCTATCAGCAGCATGCGCGATATGGGAGCTGATATCATTATCGCCTCCAATGCCACAAATTACCTGGCAACAGATACAGACCTCACAAATATCACGAGTTTTACAAACCAGCTTATCAATATAATGATGTTCTCAAAGATCAAAGATGAACTCACGCAGGCAGATATTATCATCAGACCTTCTACAAAGCATATAAAGAATACCGAGTTCTCGAGATTCAAAGAATTGCTCACTCTCGGTTACTATGAAACATATTCTCACATCGACTCTATACTGAGTATTGTAAAACCGGATACAGGAAATTATTATGATGAAAAATCACCCACCCGGATAGAGGGCAGGAAGATAATTATTCACGGCAACTCCTTATTTTCGGATGAAGAACTACTAAGCCCCGGTGATCTTGATTCCCTGAGCTCTCTTAATAAACTCGATGAGCATATTGAAGATTACTACATAAAGAAAGGTTACGTACTCGTAGAAATAGTCAAAACCAATGTCTCATCTGATGTAATTGAGATAGAACTCACAGAGGGCGTGATTAATGATGTGAAGATCAAGGGTAATGCTGTTACTCATGATAACGTCATTTTACGGGAAGTTCACACGTATCCCGGCGATATGTTCAATATTTTCAATATAGAGAAAGATGTTCAGCAAATATATGGCACAAATTATTTTAATCTGGTAAATTTTACTGTTGAGCCGCTCAGTAATGGCGCAGTGGATATTGTATTCTGCGTATCCGAGAAGCCATTTGGAATCATAGAGGCAGGCGCGCAGTATGCATCCCAGCAGGGAGCTTCCGCTTTTGTCTCTATGGGGCACGATAATTTATTCGGCAAAGGACACCTCGTACAATGGTATTTTCGATTTGGGGTAGAGCGAAAGTATGGTCTGCGCTTCAGTACGGATAGGATTTTTAACTCCAACTGGAACAATCTTCTCCATCTTTATCTTTATGATGATACAGAGAATATAGAAAACAGGTACTGGAACTTTCGGCTGGAAAGCGGTTTCTTTGATGATACAAAATTGGGAATGCTCTCGTTCATATTTGATTATCGAACCGCAAATTTGGAGTTTGAGAAAACCAGTTCCGGCATTGGCTTGCAGCTTCTATTTGATGATTTTGATAACATGCTCTATCCCACGAAGGGTCTTTATCGTAAAGCATCGTATGTCCGTTTTGATAAAGCACTTGGATCAGTGAATAATTTCAGCGAAATTCAATTTGAGAACGGTTTCAGCTTTTCTATTCATAAGAAATGGACGCTTGAAAATTGGTCTCGATTGTATCTTCATGACAGCGAAAGCGGGAATATTCCGGAAAACAGGCTCTTTTTCCACAAGTCGGAGGACACATTCTATGGGTTCAATTATGATGAAGTAAAGGGAGAGGATATTGTGTATGCTTCTCTGAAATTGCGTTATCTTTTACGAGATTTTGCAATAAGCGATCCGCGCAAGCAACTCTTCTGCGTTGCAAAGATTGGGATAGGTGATTTCGGAAATATCGGTTCGATGGAAGATTTTTGGAATATATTTGATAAGGGAGAGAAAGTAGGGTATTCTATCGGCTTGGAAATGACCACGATATTTGGTCCGGTCAAGTTTGCTTATGAGCAAAGCAAGAAGCACAGTTTTTGGAACTTTTCTATAGGATATTCTTTCTAGTCCTTAACTTTGCTCTCTAATTCATCACCTTTTTTGTTTTTCTGCCTAGAGCTATACACGATCATTTCCCCGAGCAACCCAAGTGAAATAAGCTGTACGCCAACAACGATCAGAAGTATGCCGAGAAAGAGCAGGGGTCTGTTGCTCAAGCTCATACCGAAGAAAATTTTATTCACCGCCAGCCACACACTAATTATAAAGCCGATAAGTGAGATTATTAATCCGCTTGCACCGAAGAGATAGAGTGGGCTTCTGCGATATTTTGTGATCATCGTCACGGTGAGCAAATCGAGGAAGCCGCGTATGAGCCGGCTTGCACCATACTTTGACCTTCCAAATTTTCGTTTGTGATGTGTGACCACTATTTCAGCAACCGAAAATCCTTTTGACCACACTATTGCAGGAATATAGCGGTAAAGCTCTCCATAAATATTGAGTGATTTTGCCGCATCTCGGCGGTATGCTTTATAGCCGCAGTTGTAGTCGTGCAGCCGTAAATGAAAGACCATGGACGTGATCAGGTTGAAAAATTTGGAGGGCCAGCGTTTCGTGATCGGGTCTTTTCTTTTTTTCTTCCACCCCGAAACAAGGTCATATCCTTCATCGATCTTTTCGATAAAGCGAGGAATCTCTTTCGGGTCATCCTGAAGATCTGCATCCATTGTAAAGATGATCTCGCCCTGTGCTTTATCAAATCCTGCCTGCAATGCAGCAGCTTTTCCAAAATTAGTGCGGAATCTGATTGGCTTGATATTGGCATCTTCTCGAGCGATCTCTTCTATAACAGCATATGAATTATCAGTACTGCCATCATCAATAAAGATGATCTCGTACGAGGTGTTTGGAATGTTTTCTATGATCTCTTTGTGTAACTCTTTAAGACTTTTTTCTTCATTATAAACAGGGATCACAAAGGAAAGTTTCATCTTGGTCTCCTATATATGAATACTTTTAACCATCCGACTACGCTTCGCTCCGCCGTGACGAGCGAAAAGCCCGAACTTTAATTTTTTCGACTTTTTCGTGTATTTTGTAGTTCATAATATCACATTCTAAATAAATAAATATATGACACTCATCGCCAGAGCTGATAGTATCGGAATGCTTATGTTGTCATTGATGTGAAGATCGACCGATTCAACAATAGAGGCGGCGAGTGCTCCTATAAGGATCATTATAACTGCAAGTTCGGGGTGTGCACAATCATAAGAGAAAACACGCTTAAGAAATAAAAAGTAGCTCAAAAGCCCCCACACAGAACACGCAATAAATGCACCGATCAATCCTTCAAGCGATTTTTTTGAGTGTATAAATTTTCTTCTCCCCATGGAAAGTCCGACGAAAGCTGCAAAAGTATCTCCTATGACAAGATAAGATATTGCAAGGAAAGCAATCTCTCTTGAAAAAACTGCTATAGTCACGACCGATGAGGTGAGCAGATACGTTCCGCCGGTAAGCCTGCTCACTTCAGAATCTCTGAGGTGCGAACCGAAAAGTTTGAGGAATTTGTGCCGATATTTTGGATTCTCAATTCTCGCAGAATCCCAAATCACTGATCCGATGGCAAAGGGCAGGAGTATAGCAATTGCAATAAGCTGGTTCTTTATAACAAAGTAATAGAGCACAGGAATAATGATCGCAAAAAGATGCGTGAGCTTCCTGTAAATTTCAATATGACTAATTGGCTTGATTTCGGTTACCATCGTGTTCATCTCGTAAAAGGATAATTATTTGTCAAATATTTAAAATTAGGAGGTCTGACAAGTGAAGTATATCTTATTCACAAAATTAATTATGTTCCTATGAGAGAATGGAATAAAAATATTCTTTTGCCTTGACGATCGCAGTTTTAATATCATTGTTCAGAGCAATAAATGCAGTTATCGCAGACGAGATCAGGCAGCCGGTCCCATGAATGTGTGATAAATGTTTATTCGGATTGGAAAAGGCATCTATTTCAGTCCCTTTAATAAGATAATCTGTAATAATGCTTTTGTCTTTGAGATGACCGCCTTTGGCGAAGATGTATGCATCATATTTTTGAGAGATGAGTTTACTCGCTTCTTTAAGCGTTGTTTCATTTGAAATCTGAATTCCGCTCAATGATTCGAGCTCAGGAACATTTGGGGTGATAATGTCAGCAATTTTAAGGAATTCATTTTTCATATAGGAAAAACACTCTTTATCGAGAAATGAGTATTCGTCACTTGCTATAATGATGGGATCGATAAGGATATTTTTTGCAGCATGTTTTTTGAGAAAATATGAGACGCATTCCATGATTTCTTTATTGAACACCACTCCGATCTTAACGGCTGAAATTGGATAATTATCAAAGAGGGTTTGTAATTGCTTTTCAATCTGCTTGATTGGAAGTGGTTGGGCATAAAATACTTTTTCGTCTGTCTGAGCAGTAACACCGGTTATGACAGAAAGACCATTTACACCAATGTCATGGAATGTCTTGATATCTCTTTGAATACCTGCATTACCGGAAGTGTCGCTTGCTGCAATTGTTAGACAAAAGGGTTTAAACATGTTTTTTTTTAACTTTTAAACGTCTTTATCGCACATAATTTGCCACACATTGTGCACACGTCTTCAGAGAAATCTTCACTTGCTTTGCGCCTTTTCTTTGCGAGAAGCGGATCAATGGAAATTTCGTATTGTCCCTCCCAATTAAATTCAGAACGATATTTTGAAATCTTGTTATCTCTATCCATACTTCCAGGTAAACCACATGCAATGTCAGCAGAATGAGCAGCAATTTTTGCTGCGATCACCCCTTCACGCACATCGTCTTTGGTGGGAAGGCAGAGATGCTCAGAAGGAGTTACATAACAGAGAAAATCTGCGCCATAATAGGCTGCAAGAGTGCCGCCGATCGCACTGGTAATATGATCGTAACCCGGAGCAATATCTGTTGTGATTGGACCAAGTACGTAGAAAGGTGCGCCATGGCAAAGTGATTTCTGCAAACGTACATTTGCTTCGATCTGATGAAGCGGCACATGTCCGGGACCTTCGATCATCGATTGGACATTTGCGTTCAATGCGCGCTGCTGTAATTCCCCGAGAGTAATAAGTTCCTGGAACTGACCTGCATCGCTTGCATCAGCAAGGCATCCGGGGCGCAATCCGTCGCCAAGACTGAGAGTGACATCGTACTTATGAGCAATTTCTAATAATCTTTCATAGTATTCGTACAGGGGATTTTCCTTTCTGTGGACTTTCATCCATTTAAGAAGGAGTGAGCCGCCCCTGCTTACCACACCGAGTATACGTGGCTGTTTTTTCATGGCATCAACTGCTTTTTCAGTAATACCGCAATGAACAGTGATATAATCTACCCCTTCTTCACACTGCTTTTCTATGGAATCAAAGAGCTGGTCAACAGTCATTTCTGTGATATCAAGATCTTTGTCGAGAAGTTCTGCTGCAACCTGGTAGATGGGTACTGTGCCAACCATAATAGGAGACTGATCCAGGATTGCTTTGCGGATAGCTGAAAGATCTCCCCCTGTAGAGAGATCCATCACACTATCAGAGCCGTAGGCAACTGAAACTTTGAGCTTTTCCAGCTCCTCTTGTACATCAAAATGATCGGGAGAAGTCCCAATATTCGCATTGATCTTTGTGCGGAGTTTATTCCCAATTCCCACAGGTTGAAATTTTCTTTTGATATTTTTTGGAATAACTATATGACCTGCAGCAATCTCATCTTTAAGCCATTCTGCATCGCAGTGTTCATCTTTGGCGACAAGTTGCATTTCCTCAGTAATAATTCCCTTTTTTGCCTGTTCTAGTAATGTCATAGTACCTTCTTACAACAAATTTATAAAAAATTCAGTGTCTAAAGAGCAAATATTTTTTGCATCCAGTCGCACACTTCATCCATTTTATAGAGTTCATCGAAAAATTTCTGTTTGAATGCAAAGGGTGTAAAGGTTTCCCGTGCAGATTTTTCTGCTGCTATTTCGTATACTGCAAGACCTGCAGCACAAGCTTTTCCATAATCCTTTTCAACGGCGCAGAAACAACCGAGTACAGATGCAGCCATACATCCGGTTCCAACGATCTGTCCCATCAAAGGATGTCCATTTTTTACAACATACACGTCATCTTTCCACACAACAATATCCTCAGGAGCAGTGATGACGACTGCTGATTTTCTGTCTTTTGCCAATTTTATGGCTACTTTCACGAGATCGAGCTGCACATCAACTGCCTCGACTCCACGTGTAATAACATCTTCGCCAGCGAGTTTTCCAATCTCAGAAGCATTCCCTTTGATGATGTCTATAGAGCATTCGTCGAGGAGCTCAAAAGCTTTTTTATTCCGAAATGGAGTCGCGCCGACACCGGCAGCATCGAGTACAACCGGAATTCCTTTTTCATTGGCTGCTTTTGCTGCGATCTTCATCGATTCGACTAATTCTGTAGTAAGTGTTCCTATATTGAGAACCAGTGCATTCGATAATTTAACCATATCAGCGACTTCTTCCGGAGCATGTGCCATGATAGGCAAACCGCCTGTAAGCCGAACGATGTTTGCACAATCGGCAATAGTCACCCAATTTGTGATATGATGAACCAGTGGTTTCGTGTTCCTTATCTTTTGTAAAAGTGTAAAAAGCGGTAAATGTAGTTCTTTCATGTTTACCTCATTTCTTGTTGTATTTCTTGATAATATCCTGTATTTTTTGTATTTCTATTTCGGGATCAGGAGCGGTTAGTATCGCTGAAATAATTGCTACGCCATGTACACCTGTTTTAAGTATACTTTCCAGATTTTCAGCATTAATCCCACCAATGGCGACAATCGGTATTGTGGTATTGTCAACAATTTCTTTGAGGTTGTTCAATCCGATGGGGGGTGGAGTATCAGGTTTGGTTTGAGTAACAAATATTGGACCTATGCCAAGATAGTCAGCTCCCAGATTTTCAGCTTCAGTGGATTCTTCAAGTGTCATTGTACTTACACCAATGATTTTATCTGGCATGTGCTTTCTCACTTCGAGATAGTTTTCATCACTCTGTCCTACATGTATTCCATCTGCATGAGAGAAAAGAGCGACCCCAGGGTTGTCATTGACAATAAAGCAAGTGGAGCTTTGTGACGTGAGTTTTTGCATTCTCTGAGCATTCTCTTTCATACTTTCCAGCGAAGCATCTTTATCCCGATATTGAATGATGGACACATCGTTCCGAATAGCCATGCGAGTGAATTTTTCAAACTCTTTTGTGTACATTCCATCAATGATGAAATAAAGTCCCATCTTTTTTGGCAACGTTTTCATGCAATCCTTTCAAATAAAAAACCGGTTCATCAACGATGCCCGGTGACCTTTTCCTACGCCAGCATTACCTGGATCAGGTTCGAGGGTATGTTCTCAGCCCACAAGAGCACCCCTGATGAGAGGATAGTTTTTTGCTATCCTGTTATTATGTCAAATTTATATTTAGAGATATATTTTAATGAGTTCTTTCACAAGAGACGGTTTATTTCTCACTGCAGTCTTAAAAAGCTGAAAGAGAGTGAGTTTTTCCTGAGGGATTTCATGCAGAAGACCAACAATCTCGTTCAGTTCGTCATCAGAGAAGTCGAAGAAAACTTGTTTTAATTTGTAATGAACCTTTTGATGATTTCCTTTCTCTTTCATCCATTGTCTATGATATTTTTTCAAGAATTTATTTGAGAAATCATCCTTTTTTACTGCTTCTGCAGCGACAGTTCCCGCAATGCTGCCGGCGACAAGAATGTTGCTCAAGCCGCCACCTGTCACAGGATTCACCTGCCGTGCTGCATCGCCGACAAGCATCAGGTTATCTTTCGTGATCTCCGAAAGCGTTTTTGCTGTGGGAACAGCTCCTGTAATAAAAGCAAGGGATCTGCTTTTTGGGAAATTTTTCTCAATAAACCCATCAAGGTACTGTTGGGCATTTTTGCCATTGCTTCTATCCGGTCTAATGCCTATACCGACATTTGCCATGTTCCTTCCCTTAGGAAAAGCCCACACGTAGCCCCCCGGAGCGATTTCATTTCCGAAATAAAAATGTGTAAGTTCCTCTTCTAAGTCAATATCAGTAAGCAGGTATTGAGCACCCGGTTCGATGTCTTCAAGTTTAAGAGTAGTGTCAATTCCAGCTAACTTGCCAATCCTTGATTCCGAGCCATCTGCACCAACGACAATGTTCGCCTTCACCTGTTTTTCTTCACCAAGATAAGTGAACTTCACGCCCGAGAGCTTATTACTTTCAAATAGTAGGCCATGTACATTGGCTTTTGTGAGAATATCTGTTCCGTTTTTTGCAGCTTCTTCACAAATGAATGCGTCAAACAGGCGGCGTTCAAGTATATAACCGTCGCCAACAGCTCCTGCATTCATGACACAGGACTGTCCATTTGGTGCATAGAGTTTAGCGCCATCGATCTTTTGAGCTATCCAGCGTTCATCAGGTTGGAAGAATTTCTCAAGACCTCTTGCAGAAATGCCTTCAGCGCAACGAACGGGAATACCGACTTCTCTATCTCTCTCAAGAATGAGTACTGATGCACCATTCTTTGCTGCAAAAAGAGCTGTCATGCTTCCAGCCGGACCGCTGCCTACAACAACGACATCATAAAAGGATCTAAGTTTCATCAGGCACCTCTTCGATGGCAGAGATGGGACAAACTATAAAACAATTTGCACATCCGATGCACTTTTCGGGAAGAATTGTCGCCTTCTGCTCACTTATTATAATTGCATCCTGTGGACATACCGAAGCACAGCAGGCACAAACATCACACAAAGAATCAATAACTCTATATTTCATAATTTACGCATCAAAATTATATTTAACATCAAGATTCTTAATCGCATTTGTTTCGTCAAGTCTTGTAACCGGGGTATTTTGCGGAGCATCTCTGAGAAGTTGTGAATTATGTTCTGCTTCTTTTGCAATTTTAAGCATTACTTCTGCAAATTCGTCGAGTGTTTCCTTACTTTCTGTTTCCGTCGGCTCTATCATAAGGGCTTCATGCACGATGAGAGGGAAGTAAATAGTTGGAGCATGATAACCATAATCAAGAAGACGTTTTGCAATATCAAGTGTTCTCACATCATACTCTTTAAATTTTTCTCCGCAAGCAACAAATTCATGCATGATATTTTTCTGGTAAGGAACCGGATATTCAGCTCTCAATTTCGCCATCAAGTAATTGGAATTTATTACTGCATTTTCTGCAACGCGCTTCAGTCCTTTATCTCCAAGCATTTTCAGATAAATGTATGCTCGAAGCATCACAAGGAAATTTCCAAAATAGGAATGGACTTTGCCAATAGAATGCTTCAGATCGTAATCAAGATAATATACGTCATCTTTTTCCCTTACGACCGGAATTGGTAAATATTCCATTAATTTTTCACTCACTCCAATACCACCTGCACCGGGACCACCTCCGCCATGTGGTGTTGAAAAGGTCTTATGCAGGTTGAAATGTACGATGTCGAATCCCATATCTCCGGGTCGAATATACCCAAGCATTGCATTAAGATTTGCGCCATCCATGTACATGAGACCTCCAACTGAATGAATGAGATCTGCAATTTCTTTTACATTGGTTTCAAACACACCAAAAGTGTTCGGGTTTGTGAGCATGAAACCAGCCACATCATCACCAAGCACTTCTTTCAAAGCCTCAATATCAACTTTGCCGTCCTTATTTGATTTGATCTCCACCACTTCCATTCCATGTAATGCGGAAGTCGCAGGATTAGTACCGTGAGAGGAATCCGGCATGATGATCTTCGTACGATGTTGCCCTTTGCTTTTATGATAATTGTAAATGATATTTACGCCAGTAAATTCTCCATGTGCACCTGCGACCGGCTGGAGAGACACTGCTGACATTCCTGATATTTCTGCAAGATCCTCCTGAAGTTCATACATAACCTGCAATGCACCCTGAATTGTATCTTCCGGCTGCATCGGGTGTATGTCTGTAAATCCAGTAATAACATTCACGATGTCGTTTATTTTTGGATTATATTTCATGGTGCATGACCCAAGCGGATAGAAACCTTTCTCGATGAAATGATTCTTGTCCGAGAGCTCGATATAGTGACGAACAGTATCCAGTTCGCTGACTTCAGGAACGCGCGGAGCATCTTTGCGGAGAAGATTTGCTGGAAATAATTCTTTTACTTCGTTATCGACCTCGCATTTTGGGAGCGTGTATCCTTTTCGATCTTTTATGCTTTTTTCAAATATTGTTTTTGTTGCCATGTGACTCCTAAAATTATTGATTTTGAGAAGTCGACTCTGTCGACTTTTTAGCGAGGACTGAGTCCTCGACTCCATATATTGAATTATGGTTCATTGACTATAATCCTATCAAATGGATATTTTTTATTAATATTTTCAGTTGAAACTTTATCTTGCTCATAATATTTTTTGAAGCTGCAAAATTCATAATCTTCGCTTTTTTGAACATAGCCGTGTTTCACAGGATTGTAGTGAATATAATTATAACGCGCATATAACGAACTCTGAGAAGTTATTACAGTATCCCAGTATTGATACCAGATTTGTCTTCCTATTGCATTATCTTTTTTATTAATTGTTAAAGATGTGAAACGATGAATATCTCCGATAATTTTAGGAAGATTTTTAGATTCCTTTGAAGATTTAAGCAATAAATGATAATGATTATCGCCAATAAAGTAAGCAAGCAGTTGCCAACTATTTCTTTCGAAAAAATTTAATATAATTGAATCGAGCAGTAATTGCTTTCTGTCATCATCTTTGAAAGGTCTAATATTCATCATGGTATGAGCAGTAATAATGTAATATGCATAATCAATAAATAGATGCGCAGGCGCATTTTTATACAGAGTAAACTTACCGAGTGTTTTATCAACCTTATACATAATTCATTATCGCTTTGGAGTAGTCGACTCTGTCGACTTTTTTGCGTTTGGAGTAGTTAGCTTTGTCAATTTTGTTGCGAGGACAGAGTCCTCGACTCCATATAAGTTATATCTTGGATTTGCATTCATTATTTTACAAATTTTTCAAGTTCATCAACAAAAGCATCGAGCTCCTGCTTCGTTCGTTTCTCGGTAACTGCGAGTAACAATTGGTTCTCATAACCATACTTAGAAATATCAACACCGGCAAAATATCCTTTATGCTTCATCTTAGAAATTATTTCAGATGGCGGGATTGGTGCCTTCACTGCAAATTCTTTGAAGAAAGGAGCTGTATTTGCTACTTCAAATCCCTGGATCTGGCAGATTTTGTCATGAAGATAATGTGCTTTGATCGCTGATTGTTCAGCAACTTCACGCAGTCCCTGCTTGCCCATCAGCACCATATACACGGTTGCTGCAAGCGCACAGAGTGATTCATTCGTGCAAATATTCGAGGTAGCTTTATCCCTTCGGATATGCTGTTCGCGTGCCTGCAATGTGAGCACATAGCCCTTTTGTCCATTTGTGTCGACTGTCGCTCCGACTATCCTACCGGGCATTTTCCTGATGAGTTTCTGATTTACTGCAAAAAATCCAAAAAGCGGTCCGCCGAGATTCTGTTTGCTTCCAAGAACCTGTCCTTCACCTACGACAACATCAACATTGTATTTTCCGGGAGGATTGAACAGCAGCAAGGACAGCGGATCGGTAGATACGATGAAAAGTGCCTTCTTGTTTTCGTGAATGATCGGCTCGAGAGTTTCAAGGTCTTCAATCACTCCTAGAAAATTCGGTGAGGGAATAAGCACGGCAGAAACATCCTCAGACATTTCTTGTCTGAGTTTTTCTATATCAATCCTGCCATTATTCTGCGGGATATAAACGATCTTCGGTTCGAGAGGTTTTACGTAAGTTTCAATAACCTGCTTGTAATGAGGATGTATCAAACTGGAAATGATAACTTTTTTATTTTTATTGTGACGAAGTGCTAGGAGAAGTGCCTCTGCACATGCAGTTGCGCCATCATACATCGATGCATTTGACGCATCCATACCTGTTAGTTCGCAGATCAAAGTTTGGTATTCATAGATGAATTGTAATGTTCCCTGGCTGACTTCTGCCTGGTACGGAGTATAGGCGGAATAAAACTCAGGACGACCTGTAATATACCCAACAGCAGCAGGAATAAAGTGATCATAAATGCCTGCACCGAGGAATGATACTACCTCTGAAGTATTTATGTTTTGCGCTGCCAGTTCTTGAACTTTCTTTGTGATTTCAAATTCAGAAAGTGGTTCATCGAGCTCAAGAGGATTTCTAATTATAAGCTCTACGGGAATGCCTTTAAGCAGTTCTTCAAAAGAAGCGACACCGATTTCTTCGAGCATCTGTTTTCTCTGTTCATCAGTATTGGAAATAAATGGCATGAATACTCCTTATATAATAAAACAATAACATGATTATTTGAATTTGTGAAAATTTTAACTGCACAGACCGAGTGTCAAATTTTATTCGATTATCCTGTGTATTGGTAAATTTTTTATTGAAATGAAAAAAGCTTATATGCAAGGATATTTTCTATTTGACAAATAACTTTAGTTATCACTCTTTTGTCATTAATAAGGATTTGAGAAAATAATAGGATGAAGGAAAAATAAAAGGATGATTTATTCGCAGAGCACTCTAATTGGTTTTCTATACAAAGTATTAAATATTGCAAATAGTCATGTTTTATTTTAAAAGGGTAGAGATATGCCAATATTTGAAATAAAAAACAACAAAGCAACTAAGATAAACCAAAAAGAATTTAAGAATGAGTTAGAGCTTCATCAACTCATTGATAAAAATTTAGATGAGCTTTTTGGTGTTAGATATATTAAAGACGAACATATTACTGACAAACATGGTAGAATTGAAACTTTAGGACTTGATGAAAGCAATAGACCAATTGTAATAGAATATAAAAAGACAAAAGAAAAGGGGCAACTTGTTCAAGCCAATAGATATATAACATGGGTAAAGCAGAATCCTGACTCATTTGAATTATTAGCAAGAAAAAATATAAAAAATATAAATGGAGTTATTGATTTCACAAACCCTCGGATTATTTGTTTTGCACAAGAATATAGTATAGATGATAAATGTTTAGCATTATCACTTGGTGCAGAATTATGGAAATATAGATATTATGAGAATGATACTCTTGTCATTTCGAGAGAAGAAGAACCTGAACAGTTAATAACAACCAAAAATAAAGGATTTACAATAGAGAAGATAAGAAGAGAAACGAGGATAGCTAAAACAGTTGACCAACATTTACATGGTGCGTCTAATGAATTAAAAGATTTATTCTATCGAATTGATTTAGAAATAAAAAACATAAGTTCCGAGGTGGAGCGATATACGACAAATGCTGAAATAATATACAAAACTTCAAGAAACTTTGTGTACTTATCCATACAAAACAAAAATAACTGTTTAAGATTTTTGCTCAGAACAATGAATGATTATATTATTGACGAAAAGAAATTAACAAAGAATATTCCAAAAACACATGGATACGGAAATATTACAAGACAACTTCGCATTGCTCCAAAAGATGAAAAATCTGGTAAATACACAATAAATGACATAATGAAGTTGATTGATCAATCTTATGATTCGACACAATAAAAAGCAAAGCATAGCAATTAAAATTTGTCATTGGGCGGATAGTGGTATAATTGAGAATAAATAAATAAAATAAAAATTGGTTTGGTACTGAAAGGTCTTGTAATGACCAACTCTAAATATCATACCCGATAGCAGCAACCAAAAGAGGTAATAATGGAAGAACAAATCTTTATATTGAATAAAAACCAATCGTTAATCGAATTGAATGAAAGTGATTTCGTAAATGAAAAACAATTTCAAGAATTATTAGAAAATTATCCAAAATTAATTTCTGGCAGTCAAATAAATCCTGATAATCCAAGAAAATGGTTATTAATTTCAAGAGAAATTGGAATCCCAGATGACGAAGCAGGAAATAACAAATGGTCTTTAGACCACTTATTCATAGACCAAGATGGAATACCTACCTTAGTTGAAGTAAAAAGAAGTACTGACACACGAATAAGACGTGAAGTTGTCGGACAAATGCTTGATTACGCTGCAAATGCAATTTCATATTGGTCAATTAATGAAATAAAAAACAAGTTTGAAAAATATTGCGAAGAAAATAAATTAGATCCTGAAATAAAAATCCAAGAACTTATTGAAGACAACAGAAGTGTTGAACAGTTTTGGGATACGGTTAATACAAATCTTCAGGCAGGGAAAATTAGAATGTTATTTGTTGCAGATAAAATCCCAAAAGAGCTTCAGCGAATCATTGAATTTCTCAACGAACAAATGACCCCTGCTGAGGTTTTAGGCGTTGAGATAAAACAATTTGGAAATGATACAATTAAAACACTTGTTCCAAGAGTGGTAGGACAAACTTCCTCGGCTCAAATTAAGAAAGGGTTAACAGAATATAATCAATGGACTGAAGAAACATTTTATGAAGAATTAGTAAGAAGAAATGGGCAAATAGTTGGTGAAATAGTCAAAAAATTACTTAAACATTTAGAAAATAAGGTAACTCGATTTTGGTTAGGTAAAGGAAAAAGAAGTGGTTCAATTGTACCAGTAATTGATTTAGCAACAAATTCACATTTTCTATTCGCAATTTGGACTTATGGTAAAATCGAGATTTATTTTCAGTGGTACAAGGAAAAGAAGCCATTTGATAGCATTGAAAAACGAAAAGAACTATTACGTAAACTGAATGAAATTAAAGGGGTAAATATTCCCGAAATCAAGATTGATAAAAGGCCTTCATTTTCAATAAAATTACTTAAAGAGAAATCAGAATTTGAGAAATTTATAAAGATTTATGATTGGTTTTTAAAAGAAATTGAAGAATAAGCAAAAAAAAAAACGATATGATATTCACCTCAAATAAATAATGTTAGGAATGTAAAATTGTGTTCTGCACCTACAAAAAAAAATTTTGTGGACAAGAGATAACACGAAATAGATATGTAGCCCTGATTCAAATATAATAGTGGAGAAAAGTATGAAAAAATTTATGATTATAGTTTCATTGTGTGTGCTCATTGGTTCTGTTTTTACTGTACTCGATGCCGACATATCAAAAGAAATGGGCGAACTGCAGATTTATACTGAAGAGTTTGCTCCGTTGAATCTTATGCAGGACGGACAATTAACCGGTCAAGCAACAGAGGTCGTTCAAGAGATTTTGAAGAGAATCGGGATCACTAAGAAAATTACTCTTCTATTATGGAGTGATGCATATCAAAAGCTCATGAATGAGTCGAATATCGCGTTGTTTTCCACCTGTCTGACTTCCTCGAGGAAAGATCTTTTCAAGTGGGTCGGACCTATCAGTTCTGTGGAGAATTATTTCTATACTTCAAAGGACTGCACACTGAATTTAAATACTCTCGATGATGCGAAGAAAGTGCTCAAAATAGCGGTTTTGAAGGATTATGCAATTGCAGGAATTCTGAAAGAGAGAGGATTTACAAATCTCGTTGAGTACAACACCATTGAAGAAATTTTCACAGAGCTGCTGAACGGGAAAGTGAATCTTTTTCCTTGTTCCAACCTTGTCCTCAATAGCGAAATAAAGAAACTCGGAATCGATCCGGGTGAATTTAAAAAAGCACTCTTCATAACTTCGGAACTCGAATACATTGCTTTTTCACAATCAACATCTGATGAGCTGATCCAAACATGGCAAAATCATCTTAATGATATGAAAAATGATGGAACTTTTGATAAGATTTTCCAAAAATGGCTTCCAAATGAAATACCTCCGGGAATTCTTCAAATATTCACCGAGGATTATCCGCCACTCACATTTCAGGAGAATGGTAAAATTACCGGTTTCGGCACTGAAGTTGTACGTGAAATTCTCACGAGACTCGATATTCCTGATAATATCCGCATCTCATCATGGGAGAATGGGTATCACCTTTGCCTTATCAATCCTAATTTTGTTCTTTTCACAATGAAGAGAACTCCTCTTCGCGAGAAGCTTTTCAATTGGATCGGTCCAATCGGCTCAAATCACACGATCTTCTATGCGAAGAAGGGTTCGAACATAAAGATCAACAGCATGGAAGATGCAAAAAAAGTCGGAAAAATAGCCACATGCTCTGCATGGTTCTCCGAGCAGGACCTCAAAGATGCCGGTTTTAAAAACCTGGTGAGTTCCCCAAATCCAACTGAAAATGTCCGCCAGTTGGTCGAAGGAGAAGTTGAGCTTTCGATATTTACTGATATTACAATTCCTGAAATCGCCAAGCAGGCGGGATACTCCATAGACGACCTTGAGCCTGTATATACAGTGAGCACAGGGGATTTCTATATCGCTATTTCTCTGGGGACACCGGAAAATGTTATTGATGAATGGCAGCAGGTTTTTTATGAGATATATGATGATGGAACGTTGGAAAAACTTTATCAAGAATGGCTTCCGGGAAGTGAACTTCCAAAAATAGAATAACAATAATTTCTAAAAAATATAATTATATAAGGGATGCACGAAAGTGTGTCCCTTTTCTTATTTCTAACCTTGACAAACTAAGAAATTAGAATTCATTACCAAAGAGA
>CAYUTH010000020.1:0-17637 GCA_964447485.1 uncultured Candidatus Cloacimonadota bacterium
TATAAGCGTTTCAAGGGTTTTAAGTTTGATGCCTGAATAACCGCTTGCAAGTGAATTTATCCTGAGTAACATACTTGCTCTCACAGCTTTGATAGGAAGATAATTTCCTACTCCCGTGGAATGGCTGATGATCAAATTCCGTTGTAGTTCTTTTAATTTATCGGGAGCAATACGCTTGTCCTTAAAAGCGCCAAAACCAGTATTCACACCATACACGACATAATTTTTCTTTATAATTTCATCTATACAATCGCGGCATTTCTGAATCTTTTTCTTTGCTTCCTCAGTAAGAGTCACCTTTGCGTGTTGTTCTGCAACTGTGTAAATTTGATCGAGAGTTAAGGAGGTGCCGTCTAAGTAAATCGTGTCCATATCAGAAGTGTTTCTCAAGGGAGAGTGTAAATCTCTGAAGAATGTGATCGTAACCGCAGTTCAGGGAGACAGTATTTTCCTTGGTAATTCCTTTATTGTAACGATGCACAGATTGCACTGCTTTGACCATACTCACTAACCTGTTTACTAGCATTCCCGCAATTGTGAATTTTGAAATGATCTTGTATTTATTTTTCTCACGCCGAAGTTCGCCGTATTTATACCACACATCAGTTGAACCCCAATCCCATGCTAGATCACCGATATAGAGATACTCTTCAAGGAATTGATCATAATCTTCCTGGGTCCAAGGTTCAGTAAAGTTATAATATCCATATAATGCATTTCTTGCATATAAATACACATAGTTATTGTATTCATCGCTTGAATAATAATCTTGAAGAAGTTCATAATACAAATCATCAGCATTTGTGATCTGTGTTCCGGATTTAGAATCTGCGTATTTCTTGTAATCGTTCTCCGCCCATTTTGCTTGCTGCAAGAAACTGAAGTAGCCCAACCACAGCAAAGTTTCCGTGGCAAGACTTGCAATACCCGATGCGGTGTTTTTTGCATAGAGTTCACCTGTGCCGGGAACAGCAAAGGACATCAGTGCAGCAAGTGCTTTTGATTTGGGCTTTTGTGCATGAAGTATCGAAGTGCTCAACAATACGAGAATAAGTGCGATGATTAAAAATTTATATTTCATTTTGTGATTCCAATCTTAACTAATTCGCTTTTTCCACCAACTTTGACCATAGCGAAATACACGCCGGATGCAACATTGTCAATCGGCCACACATATTCATTATTAATATACGCAGTGATCTGTTGCTCATCTTTGAATAGAATGTCCGCGGCGAGGTTATAGATCTTGATTGATGATTTTACATCTTGATTTGAACGTATTCTTATCCTGACCTGTCCTGATTCAGCCGGATTAGGATATGTAAGAATGGTGAAGTTTGCAGTCGAGTCGGGATCTCCTTCTGAGAGGGCTGTGACACATGCAGTTCTTTGAGGTCCGTTTTTATATCCATTCCAGTACACTTCTGCAAAAGCATTTTCAGGAGGAGTGAAGGAATACATCTGGATGAGAGAATCTGAGATCGGCAGATACAACATCGAGGATGATCCGTTCTGAGAGATCAAAGGAGATGCAAGAGCGAGACCGTTTGCAAAGCTGTACATTTTCTGAATCGTGCAATTGTTGTCGATCGCCTGAGTCCAGTTTGAGGAAGTGGGGAGATAGAGAGAAATTTTTTCTGCTAAATAATTCTGCCCGATAATTGGTGAAACAGATTGTGAGTAGGTTACGTCATATGGTTTGACAGGAGTTTTGTTCAGGAACGAACCATTCGGCTGAAGAATGAAGATCATATCATCTGCAGTAAAGACAACATCATGAATGCCGTCATCATTCACATCGCCAAGAGAAATGTTGGAAGTATTTACTATAGGATAAGTGGCGGAGTCAAATATCTGAGTGACAATGCCGTCCGCAATGACATATATCGAACCGGAATTGTCTTGAGTGTATATTCGCTGTTCATGAACAAAGTCTTTCATTAAGCTTTCAACTATAGGATAGAAATCACCGATTTGAGTTCTTAGAGGAAATTCTTCGATAAGTGTGAGTGAGGTATCATAAATGGCAACTGCATTTTCATGTATAAGTGCAATAAGTTCATGAGCAATAGGATCATAAGCGATTTTCTCGATGTGTGTATTTTCCTGTGCAATGACAGATGGGGTATCTCCATCAAATCTTACTTTTCTCAAACCAAGATCAGTTGGAACGATGATATCATTTTCTGAAATTTGAATTGGAGAATCGGTGATCCATCTATCGAGCTTGATGCCGGATACTGTGATCGGCGGGTAATGCATAATATCAAAGTGAATGAATGCAATCGAATCCTCCATGCTTGCAAGGATGTATTTCTTTTGTGAAATTTCTGCAAGTGAAAGCGGTTGGGTGGCAGGTTTATTAAGTGAAAGAGAATATTCTCCAAAGAGATCATCGGATATCATCAGAAGTGAATCCGAAGCAGTGATAAGAATTTGTGAGTTGAAAAGCTCATTTTTATAATGAATAAGTTGATGAGCTGGATTGAATTTTTGCACCGGTTTGTAGGATGTGATCTGATCATAAGTTTGAAACTGAAAAGCAAAGGACATCTCTACACCGTAGTTGCTTATATCTGTGATCTCAAGCAGAGAATTTATACTCTCGTTGCTGAACGAATTCGGTCGCGTATTTGGTGCAAGTCTATAGTTATGATATCGATTTGTGTCACCAGGAGTCCATGTGCCGGGTTTTGTTTTGAAAAAGGGCTCGTAGCAAGTGCCGTAGGGAAAATAGGAATAGGGATTGCCAATGTCTTCGATGCCGTCTGCCTCAATTAGTTTCACGCCGCGGCGGGAGGATCTGGCGTTCACCATATTTGCATCGAAGCGGTTATACCACCCATCATCAACTTCAACAAGTTCATCATAGATAACGTAATCGTCGATGTGCCAGATACATAATCCGCCATTCGTTTCAGCATCAAGATATGTGTCATACGTAGGAAGGAAATAATCGAATTCGTAGTTGTTTCGGTCAGTTTCAGGATTCATGGGATAGAGGGGTACGCGTCCTGTGATGTCATCTACTTTGATGACAGGAGCTCCTTGATTATCCAGCTCGACTTCACGGTTTTCTATCAAAAAGTATTCCTTATTATTAATTGGAATTTTTACAAATTGAGGAAGAAGCGCATCCGGAAGTTCGGCAGCAAGAACAGTGATTTCCGATGGTGAATCCACAGTGATGAATTTTCCCGAAGCTTCTAACTCTTTACCCCATATCAAAATACGGGACCATGCAGATGGAAGGGTCGGGAGCACCGCTTCGATGACAAGGGAATCGGGGGGAGTCTGCATGGTGTCTATCAGAACTGCGGAGCCAAATCCGCCGCTGTCCATAATATCCCAGTAACCAACTGCGGGATACATGTTTGATGTATTATACAAGTCCACAAATCCAAGTCCGTGACCGAATTCATGAAAAACCTCTGCATTTATCGCACCGAATCCATAAATGAAGTGATTGTTCTTATAGAAATCCTGTGAAATAGTTTCTGGTGAGTTGCCGCCTGATTTTACAAAATAAGTGCTGTCATTCACTGCAATAGAATCATCTCTGAGGTGGAAATAGCAGGAGGGAATATCGCACGGGGTATCGTAAAAAACATCATGCTGCCAGTCCGAGCCGGCATGAATTATCATAATGTGGTTATACTCAGAGAATATGATATCGGGAGTGAGCACAAATTCTGTAGTGTCCGCAGTGGTGATCGCATCTTTGAAATACTGAATAAGTCTGTCAGATTTCAGATCGTAATCTTCTGTATCCGGCCAGTAGTATGCCATCTGCTGCGGCATCTGAAATGCTGTGTCAGCCTGATGAGGGAATATCTTAAAATGGAAATTCTTTTCCTGGAGTGGATTGAAGGTGTTCAACACGCCGAGACTTGCAGTTTGGTAGTAGTATTGCATTGCCTTCACAGTTTGATGAAAGAATGTTGAGTCGTGTGGCGGAGAACCGATAGTGCTTATCGAATCCATGACACCATCCACCTCAAAGTAATCCCAGTGTCCAAAATCAAATGTACCGTTTCCAGTAGTGCTCGGGTCATCATCAGGAATGAAATCAACAAGTATGACCAGCAGATTCACTCCTTCAAAGCCATCCTTTGTGAGACTGGTGAATTTATCAGATGATCCCTGTGCAGAGTATATTTTGTGATGCACTTCAGAAGGAAGTTTTTTCAGTTTCTCATATCTCTTCTGCACTTCCTGAGCCGGCAGTTTTTTGAATGTATAGGAGGGGGATTTGGCATAAAGGAAGAGAGGGAGTACAAGAAAAAGAAATATATATGTGAGAATTTTTGAAATTTTCATACGTAACGTTCCGCTATTATTTCTACTCTGTGATGTAGAATCAATGTATATTTTATGTAGATAATGCTTAGTTTAGAATGTAACACCTAATGAGAAGGTCTTATTATTATTAGTGAGTTCACCTGCAGGCTGGAGAGCGAAGTCAAAATAGAGGTCTTTGCCTTTTGAGAATTCATAACTAATACCACCGCCAAAAGAGACACCTTGAATATGCCCGGCTACATCATTCACATACCCGACACGAAGAGAGATAAGGTTGTAGTACTTGTATTCAACACCGATATTTTCGATCATCGAATCGAGTTCATTTTTGAAACCATCATCACCCCAGGACGTGAAAATACGTTTCCAGAGTGGGTCATTATTGACCATCATTTTATTGATATCACTAGTGACAGTGAGTTTGTTATATTTGTCATCAAGAATTCTGTAGGAAAAACCCAGCTTAAGATTAAGAGGCATGGGTTGTTTTGATTCTGAATTTGCATAGCTCATATCAGGACCAAAATTCTGAATGTTCACACCAAAGTCGAGTTTGGGAATAAAGAAATTCTTCTTAAGAAGTCCAAGGTCAACAACAAAGGTGTAACCGGTTCCTTCTGCATCCATGAGTTCGGGAATAAGGGGTGCGAGACCGCTTATAACGCCCTTTAAATTAATGCCAACTCCGAGGTTGTCATTCAATTTAGTGCCGTAAGAACCCCCGACTGCGATTTCATAACTCGTGAATTTTTGCAGAGGGTGACCTTCGGCATCATACGCTTCCTGCTCTCCATATGTCATATAAGTAATATTAAGTCCGACTGTACCGACACCCTCGAAATATTGAGCATATCCAAGGTATTCATAGTACATATCATCTAAAATATCACCAAACCAGTTTGAGTGCATAAGACCCAGTTCAGAGTCATCTTGGAAAGCCAGTCCACCTGGATTCCACCAGGATGCAAAACCTCCCTCTGCTATAGAAACATATGATTGTCCTAAACCGTTCGGGCGTGAGCCCGGGTCAATAAGAAGGAAAATACATGTTGCTTCCGAACCTGCAAAAGCAAACTGTGTGAAAAGTACTGTAAAAACAACGATTAAAAGAAGCGAAATACTGAGTTTATTTTTTATTTTCATGATAAAAACTCCTTTTCATATTTTGAAATTTCATGGGAAAATACCTCAAAACGCGGTATATCCGTGTGAGGTGCACGACTTATGTTATTAACTAACAAATAACAATATATGTCACTCCTTTTATATATATTTTTATCTGGTGCCGAAGGCCGGACTCGAACCGGCACGAACCTAAGTTCGCTGGATTTTGAGTCCAGTGCGTCTACCAATTTCGCCACTTCGGCATGGCTAAAAGCTACAATGCTCATAATTGATGTCAAATTTTTTCTCTCAATCCAGTTCGTTATCGATTGGTTTTAGGGTATCTTCACCGGTGCCTGTTTTTGCTTTGATCAATTCAAGTTTCAGGCGTAATAATGCCGCAGTCTCGACATCTGTTTCATTCTCGATCATAATTTGATATATATAGACAAGCTCTTTGTTCAGTCCAAGCTCTTCATATATTTTTGCAAGCAGTTGATAGTACTCATTTTTCTCTTCTTGAGGAGTCGTTTCTATAATATAGTTAAGCGTATCTATTGCCTGAAGAAATTGATGATTTGCCACCAATCCGTTAATAAACAACTCATAAGAATCCGATTTTAGTTCCGAGTGCGGGAATCGATTAAGGAGGGCGATGGTCGTCTCAACTGTTTTTCCCCAATTATTTTGCGATTTATATACAATTGAAAGATTATAATAGACCGAATCAAGCCATGTACAGTGGGGGCATGTGTCAATAAGAAAAGTATATTCTCTTATTGCTTCATCAAAGTTGCGGATAGTTACATAATAATTTGCAAGCTCAAATTGCAGTTTTGGCACCTTTGAACTCAGCGGGAATTTTTTTATGAATTGAGTGTATATCTCTGTAGGATTTTTGTACAGCCCAAGATAATAATTACATTTTTCGATCTGAAGGAATGCATGATCCTTGTCTTTTAATGGGCTGTTAAAATATATAAAATGTGTGTAATATAATTTTGCTTTTTCGTAATCCTTTTGAGAAAAATATATGTTTCCTATTTCCCTTAATGATAAAATTCCATAATCATCAAGCGGACGATCTTCATAATTTTTTTCTAGAACGGAAAGTGCAGTGTTTGTGCTATCAAGCGCTGCATAGGATTTTCCGACCAAGTATATCGCTTCCGCAGAAAAGAGTCCATTCGGATTGTCTCGCACATACTCTTTGAGCTCTGTAATTGCCTGAGCATATAATTTATTTTCAAAATCAAATTTTCCGGTGAAGAAAACGATCAGCGAATCCTGGTTTTGTTTTTCTTGATTCACCACAGTATTTAACTCAAGCTGAGCACACAGTGATGTGGTTGATAAAAGAAAAACCAGGATAATTAAGATTTTTTTCATGAAATTAATCGAGTTTGACAGATACTATCTTCGAGATGCCCTCTTCTTCCATTGTAATGCCATATAGATAATCCACTGCTTCGATAGTACGTTTGTTGTGCGTAATAATAAGGAATTGTGTGTCGGTTGAAAACTTATTTACCAGTTGAAGAAATCTGCCCACATTTGAGTCATCAAGCGGAGCATCGATCTCATCGAGGATGCAGAAAGGACTTGGCTTCACAAGATAAATAGAGAAAAGGAGCGCTATCGCAGTGAGAGCTTTTTCTCCGCTGGAAAGCAGGCTGATATTTGTAATCTTTTTTCCTTTGGGATTTGAATATATTTCAATTTTGGAGTTAAGGGGATCTGAGGGATTTTCCAGTTTGAGCACACCCTTTCCACCGTTAAAGATTTCTTTATAGATCGAATCAAAGTTCTTTTGAATGATGGTAAAAGTGTTCGTAAACATTTTTTCAGCGGTTTCATTGAGTTGGGATATCGCTTCCTGAAGATTAGTCTTGGAATCAACAAGGTCTTTTCTCTGCTCATTGAGAAATTCCAACCGCTTTTTTTGCGTTTCATAATCATTAATTGCAGCAAGGTTTATTGGTCCCAGACTTTCAAGACGCCTCTCCTGCTTTTCTCTGTCTGTTTGCAACTCAGTCGGATTAAGTTCTTCATAATCCTCTGCTGTATCGTGGGATAGATCGTGGTGATAATGCTGTATTACATCCTCTTTCAGGTGTTCGATCTTCAGTTTGGTTTCCTGGATTTTAAGCTCGATCTCGTTTTTATCTCTTGAGAATACTTCCTTTTTAAATTCAAGATCATGCAATGTCATCTTGAGCGTATCGAGCTTTTTCCTAAGTTCGTGGAATTCGTTTTCTATGCTTACATTTTTTTCTTTGAACGTACGGAGTTCATCGACTTTTTTATTAAAAGAAATCTCATACTTCTCAGTTTCGGTTTGCAGGTCTTCAATTTCTTGTTTCAAAGGTTCGATCGAATTCTGTAATTTCTCCAGTTCCTGTTCGTTTGCCAGCGCAGTTTCTTTGATACGAATTATATTCTGATTTATATACGCAATATCTTTATCGAGTTTGGTGACTTCAATTTTTTGGTCATTCACCAATTCTTCATAGCGGTATTGCTCTTTGCGGGTTGCTTTCAGTGATGTCTGAACAGATTCCAGCTTTTGCTGAAGAGCTTTTTCTTCTTGCTCCGGAATTTCACCGAGTTTTACTTCAACAGCTTCCAATCCTTTGAGGATTTCTGATTGTTGCATTTCTATCTCTGAGAGTTGCTGTTTATTATCTCTTACCAACTCCTGAAAATTATCCCTCTGGATAGTGATGTTAATGAGCTGTTTTTGATCTTTTTCGAGATGATCAGAGGTAAGAGCAATGTCCTTTGTCAGAATTTTTATCTGTTCAGTAATTTGTAATTTTTTTGTGATTATGTCTTCAATCAAGCGCAGTATCTTGGCATGTTCACTTTGTAAAACTGATATATTTTTATCAATATTATGCAATTCTGCTTTACGGCTGAGAAGTCCTTTTGAAGAAGAATCTATCCAGTGCGTGGTTACCATCCCGCGGTTTGAGTATATCTCGCCGACTTTTGTAATAAAATAAAGAATATTATCATCATTTTGATGCTGATTAATAAGTGTAAGTGCGATATCACGATTTTCAACAATATAATAATTCTCAAGTAACTTCGGGTTCACGATTTCGGTCTTGAAGGTCAGTATCTCTATCAGCGGGATCGCATTTTCAATCTTGATCATCTGCGGGTTTTTTTTCGGGACTGTATTCTTGATTATAAGCTGCGAAGTGAGTTTCTCTTTCTGTAAGTAGGAAACGAGTTCCTGAATGTCCTGCTCTTCACAAATTGCTGAGAGAAGTATATTTCTCAGTGCCTGCTCGATAAGACCGACATACTCGTCCTTTACCGAAATATTTTCTGCGAGAGTTGCCAGCTTTTTATCTCTGAACTTTTCCAATATAGCTTTCGTGCCGTCGGAATACCCTGCAAAATTTCTTTCCCATTCTTGAAGTTGCAGCTTTTCATTTTCAAGAGCTTTAATTCTGAAAAGAAAATCATGAGATTCATCACGCAGCTTTTGCTCTTTTACATTGAGATCTTCAATAATTTTTTCATGAGAGATCTTTTTGTCACGAAGTGTCTGGAGCGATTGTGTGCTTTGCCGTTGTTTCTTTTCATGCTCGGTTACCAGCTCACAGAACTTCTCATATTTGTTTTGATAATCATTAATTTTCTCTGCAATACGGTTTACCTGTTCTGTGATGAGCCGCTGCCTAGTTTCAAGCTCATTTTTTTCATTCAGCAACTTCTGTTTTCTGGATTGGAGTTCATTGATTTTATGATAGATATCATCATTTTCTTTATAGAGCCGTTGAACATTTTCTTTGATCTCAGCGAGTTTTTTCTCTAATTTTTCAGCTTGCTCTTTTTGGAAAACAAGGGATTCTTGTGCTTCTTTGAGTTTTTTATGTTCTTGCGCAAGAACATCAGAACCGGATTCTTTTTGCAGTTTGATTACTTTAATACGCTCGTGGTTGTCCTCGAGTTTATTTTTGTTATTTACTATCTGTTGCTTATTCAGAAGGATCTGTTTTTCAAAGGAATTTATTGCTTCTTCAATCTCACGCTGCTTTGCCTGCTCCTGTTTCAGCTTGTCTTCAATCGCAAGATGTTCCTGTTCTTTTTTTGTAAACTCAGCTTCACATTTTGAGAGGTCTTTGCTGTTCAGGGTGATCTTCTCTTCAAGCTCCAGGAACTTTGCATTCATTGGAGCAAGCTGTTTATGCATCTTAAAAAAATCGATACCGGCAATTTGTATTTTAATTGTATTTATCGAGTTATTTATATTCTGATAACGTTTTGCTTTACCTACCTGGTGGCGGAGCGAACCGACCTGATATTTTACTTCAGAGATAATGTCATCGAGACGAATAAGGTCATTCTCAACAGAACTCAGTTTATTCTCACAAGTGCGCTGGCTCTGATTATACTTCATTATGCCGGCTGCTTCTTCGAATAGATAGCGCTTTTCTTCATCAGAACTGTTCAGTAGATCGTCGATCATTTTTTGTTCCATGAAAGAATAAGCTCGTCGTCCCATACCAGTATCGTAAAAAAGATTTAAAATATCTTTCAGGCGGCAGGATTGTCCATTGAGCATATATTCGCTTTCACCATCGACATAGAGCTTCCGCGTTATTTTTACGTCTTCATATTCCACAGGGAGGATCTTCTTGTCATTTTCAATAATGATAGAAACCTCTGTAAAACTGTGTGCACTTCGCTTTCTTGTTCCTTTAAAAATAACATCACGCATTGTGCTGCCACGCAGTCTTCGCGCATTCTGCTCTCCCAGAACCCAGTGAATCGCATCAGAAATATTTGATTTCCCACATCCATTAGGACCCACAATGCCGGTAAGCCCTTTTGAGAAACTGAATTTTATTGGTTCGCCAAAGGATTTGAATCCGACAATTTCAAGTTGAGATAATTTCAATGAAACTCCTAATTAATAATTTAAAAGCCTGTTTCCAGTCCAAAGTGCACTGTGCCCTGCAAAGGATTAGTCCATTTACCGTCCTGATAACCGATTCCATAATCTATCTTTATAATGCCGATCTTGCTTTTGAGACGAATTCCCAGACCGACACCAATCAGACTTTTATATTCTTTACAATAGCCGTAATCAACAAACACAAACGCACGTGAATCACGTGATAGCAGGTATCTGTATTCAAAACTGATGATGCCGAATTTGGCAGCGGTGAATTGATTGTCAACAAATCCTCTTAAGCTTTCATATCCCCCAAATGAGTATTTGTCGTAATTTGAAAGGATGTCATTTTTTGTAAAGATGAGTTTGGTGAGCCCTTTTAAATAAAAAACATTGTAATAATTCAAGGGGATTATACATTCAATCTCTTCAGAAATGAACTGATCATAGGACTTCTTTGAACGCCATCGTATTGTATAGTGAGTTGAATTTTTATAACCATTTCTCGGATTGATCGGATAGTCGAGTTTGTTGATCTCGAGCATTGCGCCCACTCCGTTTCTGTCTATACTGACTGTGTCTTCAATGGAGCTGCTGTAGGTATATTGCAGCCCGATCCTGCTGTAATTTTTCATGGTAAAAAAGGATGCGATCTGAAGATCGGTATTCACATAGGTTGTATCCACAGTTTTTCTTCGGAGGGAGCCCTCTGCTGAAATTTGTTGAGCAAGAATAAATGGTTCGCGATAGGATATATAAAATTCTGAAGATTTGGAAGTCAGCTTATTCCATTTGAGTTGCACTTCTCTGTCGGTTCCGAGAATGTTGAGAAATGAAAAATCAATAAATCCGGTAAGGCGTTCCATAAAAGGGATCTCTTCTTTTGAAGAAGCCAGTCCAAGCACACCCTGAAAATGATTCATGCTTTTTTCTTTGATAGTGACCATTATCTGCCAGTTATTCAAAGGTATGATCTCTGCTGATTCGATATATTTTTTTTGTATCAGGTTATGCTTTGCCCGGGCTATTTTTCTTGAGTCGTATATTTCATTCTCTTGAAAATTCAGGATCAGCATGAGTGTTTTTTCTTTCGTGATCGTATTCCCTTTAAAGATAATGTCGGAGATGCGCACCAGTTCGTTTTCCTGGATGTTATAATTGATAAAAAGAGAGTCTTCCAAAATTCTCAAGCTATCCAGAGTAACCTTACAGAATGGATAACCCTTCTCGGAATATATGGTAGTGATCATCTTCATGTCATAATTTGCTTTTTGAATGCTGAAAGGGGAATTCTTGTGCATAGAAAGATATGTCTTGAGTCTTTCCTGCGTGAAATATTTATTTCCATTAAAAGTGATGTCTGCGACAAGAAGTCTCTGACCCTCATCAATGTTCAGTTTGATCGAAACGCCTTTTCCATCATGAGAGGGTATTACTTCAGGGGGAGAAATTTTTGTGAGATAAAATCCGCGCGAGAAATAGAGCTGAAGGATGTTATCGACGTTTTGATTTAATGTCTCATAAGAAAATTTTTCCCCAGTTTGAAGATCAAGAGCTTGTATGATCTCGGCATCGGTAAAATGTGTATTGCCGGTAACTTCGATCGTTTTAATGGTTAACTCGTTTGCGAATAGAGTAGATTTGATAAATAAAAGAGATAAACTTAATATGAAAAAATAGAATATTGTCTTATTTATTTTTCTTTTCATAAAAAATTTAACAATTCCTCGCAACCGGAAACCTTTGTCATTCCCGAACTCCATCAGGAATCCAGTATTCACAAATTATCTGGAAAATCAATACTTATACAACACAGTGAAATCGAAATTAACTTTATCCTCAGCAGGTACGTCAACCTGGAATTCTAATGTGTAGGCATCTTTTTTTGTATAGTCAATATCTGACTTTGTAATCGTCCAATTCGTGCCGAGACTTCGTGTCACTTCAATGGTGACCGGCTCTTTTTTCTGATTGCGGATCTCGCATTCGTATATTTCTTCACGTGATTTCTGGCTTGGTCGGGTGCTCTCTGCCAAAATGCATTCACCTTTAATATCGAAGGCAGTGCCAATAGTGATCTCAACCTCTTCATTTCTCGGAGTATGTTCTATGTTGTCTTCACCGACAAATTCTGCTGCGTCATTATCCTGTGTTTTAAAGATTCGTAATTTGCCCATTGGGAGGGGAATGCCAAGACCGGATTTTTCATCATTTTTAAAGCTGATGAGTACAGAGATATCATTTCCATAATTTGAATTGTAGCGAAATATTTTTGTGACATTCACATCAGTAGGGTCGAAGAGAGAAAGCTGCTTCTGCTGGTTGTTATTAATATCAACTGTTTTGTTTTCCAGCGTATAGAGGTGATATTCGAAAAATTCTTTTTCGGTCATTTCTGGTGCTGCAAATCCTCCCTTTGCTTCTGCATCAAGAAGCACTTGTCCCCTGTAATTTTGATTATAATCCGTGGCAAGATTCACATCACCAGCCATAAGCTTCAGAGTTACATCCTCGAATGCTTTTCCTGAATTATTGTTAAGAGAAATCCATGATGAAAGATTCAGATGCTTATCATCATTATCAAGAATGCCCACATATTGTGCATCCCAAGAAATACCATTGGTGATATAGCTGAGTTTGCAAGGCGTGTCACCGGATTTATTGGAAAGCAATTCCCAGTTCAGAGTTGGTTTTGTATAGAAATTCTTGGGCATTTCCGCAAGATCAATGGTTTGAATTTCATCCCGATTTACCATATGAATACCACTCATTGAATTCTCGATCACAATTGTATCATAGTCAAAGGACTTAAGGATGCCGCTGTATAAGTCTCCGTTATTTGTGATAATAGAGATGCTTTTATCCAGGTATTTATTCAAGATTTTACTGGTATTCGCTAGATCATACTCGAAATTTTGCTGTGTGATGACAACTTTATCAGAAGGTTTGACAGGCTCAAGATGAACAGATGTCGGCTGTATCGCAGCCGGAATGTCATCATAGTTATAGAGATTCAACCCTTTTTGCAGCGTAATTGAGATCTCACTTCGTACAGTGGCAAAGTTCTGATTATACACGGTCATATCTGTTGCAGTCAGTATCGCTGTACAGAAAATAAGAATTCCAATTAAGGTAATGATATATTTTTTCATTTTTCCTCGCTTTCTTGTAAAATTTGTTTTATTTTTGAAACGATCATATCGATCGCGATAATGTTCATGCCGCCTTCAGGCACGATGACATCTGCATGTTTTTTTGATGGCTCCACGAACTCAAGATGCATCGGGCGTACAGTTTTCATGTACTGATTGTACACGGACTCGAACGTGCGTCCACGATCTTTAATATCACGTTTGATCCTTCTCAGGATGCGCACATCAGCATCAGTATCTACAAAAATCTTGATGTCCAGAAGGTTGCGCAATTCTTTGTTCTCAAAGACGAGAATTCCTTCAAGCATGATGACTTTGTGTGGTGAAATAGGAATGGTTTGCTTCATTCTCAAATGTGTTGCAAAATCATATTGCGGCATCTCGATGGGAACATCATTTTTAAGGTTGCTCAGTTGCTTCATAAGAAGTTGAGTATCAAAAGCATCAGGATGGTCAAAATTGATATTTTTTCGTGCATCAAAGCTGAGTTCTTTATGAGATTTGTAATAAGCGTCCTGTTTGATGATGAGCACGTTCGGCTCATTAAGCTCTTCGATGATCCTCTCTGCCAGAGTCGTCTTTCCCGATCCTGTACCGCCTGCGATTCCAATAATAATATTCTTGCTCATAGTGCTTTCATGTTAGCTTTCTGTAGTTTTATTTTGTCAATTTTCCAGTTATTTTCTGTCACCATGCGGGTGAGCTGTTTTATATACTTCTTTTAATTTTTGCATGGAAGTATGGGTATATACTTCGGTCGATGTCAAGCTGCTATGCCCGAGAAGTTCCTGCACGGAGCGTAAGTCAGCGCCGTGATCCAGCATATGCGTGGCAAAGGTGTGACGAAGCGTGTGGGGACTGTAATTTTTTGATTTTTCAATGACCTTCAAATATTTATTCACAATATATCGAAGTTCGTCAGCAGAAAGTGGGTTTCCGTTTTTGGAAATAAAAAATTCGGGAACATCCACAGTTTTAATAAAAGAGTCACGAATTTTCAGGTATTTTTCCAGGGCAGCAATTGCAAAGCTTCCCATTGGAATGATCCTCGTTTTGGAACGTTTGCCAAGTACTTTGATTTGATTTTGCTTGAAATCCACATCTTTGATCTTGAGACCTGCAAGCTCTCCGATACGAATGCCCGTGCTGTACAGCAGCTCAAGAATTGCGAGGTTCCGAATACCAAGTGCATCTTCCTGATCAGGAATTTGCAATACAAAGCGCATATCATTTTCCGTGAGAAATGTGGCAGCATGTTTCTCAAATTTGGGTATTTTTATTTCAATAAGAGGATTGTGATGTGTAAATCCATTCTGTATCATGTAAGAAAAGAATGCTTTGATCGAGATGACCTTTCGGGCGAGAGTCCGGTTGCCATCCTTTTGCTCACTGAGATGCTGCAGGAAATCACGGAACATTGATTTATTTATCTCTTCGATAATGACATTCTCATCAGGGAAAAATTTCTTTATAAAATCATAGAATTGCTCAACATCTCCAAGATATGCGCGAAGAGTGTGCCTCGAGTAGTTTTGAGAAATGAGATATTCTTTGTATTTTTTTATTAACTTTTCCATGTGATCGGTATTGCATAGGGGATTGGATCGGGGTAACCGGCTTTCTGGAATGCAGTTATGCGCAGTATGCAGCTTTCGCACACTCCACACGCTTTACCCTCGTTTTGGTAGCAGGACCATGTCAGATGGAGTGGTGCATGTAATTCCAAGCCAATCTTAACAACTTCTGCTTTTGTTTTGTGCAGGATCGGAGTTATGATTTCGATATGTGTATCCGGTTTTGTGCCTTGCTCGATCGTTTTATTGAAACTTGTGAAGAAACTTTCCCTGCAATCCGGGTAACCGCTGCTGTCCTCTTCCATCGCTCCGACAAATATTTTTGTTGCGCCGATTACTTCTGCCCAGGCAGTGGCAATGGAGAGTAGATTTGCATTACGAAAGGGTACATAGGTCGAAGGGATCGCAGCACTGTTTTTATTCTCAGGAACTGGTATGGCGTGGTCTGTAAGACTGGAACCGCCTATTTGTTTGAGGTAGCTGATATCTACGTTCAGTATATCTTTGATATGATAGTATTCGGCTATGTCTTTGAATGCCTTTTCCTCACGTGTGTCTGTTCTCTGTCCGTAATTCACATGTAGCAGGCATACGTGATATGTTTCCTGTGCGATAGCCGTGACCACACAACTATCCAGACCTCCGCTGAGGAGTACGACCGCTTTTACTTTTTTCATGATGTCCAACTGTTTGGATGCTTTCAGGATTGACAAGATATTTATATCAAGAAAGATTTTTAACTACGAAAAACACGAAATATCACGAAAAGGATTTCTTGATTTCTGAAAGAAAGACTATATCAAATGCGTTGCAGCATGTTGAAATCCATAATTTAAAATGTATGAGGTGAGGGTGAATTCGAAAAGATTGACAGGAAAAGGGGATTATATTTTTTCACAATGTGGTTTTTAAAAATAATAGCATATGGATTTGATATTATGAAGCATATATATAAGGATGTTATCACACCTGCTGGCGTGTTAATGCATAGTTATATGCTAAAGGGAAAATATGAATGAATTAGAAGTCGTAAAAGAATCAATTGAGTTAGCAAAAGATTTTATAAAAATGTTAGCTGGACCAGCAGTTTCTGAAATTGGGTTATATTTT
This sequence comes from uncultured Candidatus Cloacimonadota bacterium, assembly GCA_964447485.1. Lineage (GTDB taxonomy): Bacteria > Cloacimonadota > Cloacimonadia > JGIOTU-2 > JGIOTU-2 > Celaenobacter. The sequence goes on from CAYUTH010000020.1 coordinate 16,155, forward strand.
CAAGACCAAATTAAATATTTCAGAAGTAATAATTTAATTTCCAAAATTGTAAAAGTCCAAGAAAATTGTAAAAAATACAATCTTACTCCAAATCAGATTCCATTAAGAACTTTAATCCCCCTTTTAGATGGAGCTTCAATTGAAGATAATCCTGAGTTATCTGAAATGTGGACTAACCTTATAACAAACACAGCTATTGGAAAAATTAAAAAAGTACATCATCCTAGTTGGGCGATGATATTAAAACAATTATCTCCAGAAGATGCTTTAATGTTTCGTGAAGTATTTAATTCATCAGATGCTATAGTGTGGGAATCTTTTAAAGTTAGTTTTGCGAAAAAATACAACTTTACTAATGAGGATGTTTCATTTAGTTTTACTAATTTAATGAGATTAGGACTACTTTATAATACAACTAAAGATGGACGAAGTAGCATTTTTAAAAAAAATGAATTTGCTAAAAACTTTTTTGATCTTGTCAGTAGTTTTGAGAAATAGCATATAACAAAGAAAATCAATCCGACCGCCGTTTTTTGTTGAAAGGAAAATTTAAACTGCTTTGATAAATTTACCAATCGTTATTAAGTAAAATTGTAATTTTGGGCAGTGGGTTAGTTGCCACGCCGTTACCTCCCCCAAGTTTATTTCCAATAAATAATTAGACATAACTAAATTATTCTTCAGTTCATTCTTCTCAACAAAGTCCATCCAATCAATAAAATAATTCAACTGCATACTTTTTTGACATTTAGATTTTGACATTCCATTAGTAATTAGAAATTAGGATTTAGGATTTTTATTTATTGAAATAGTTGCCACACTAGCATGAGTTATTACTATATATGAAAAATGAAAACCACAGATATTTTTCATGGAATGCTCTGGCTGGCACCGCTTGCAGGATATACCGATTATGTATATCGTAAAATATGCAAACGGTTCGGTGCAGATGTCGTGCTCTCAGAAATGATCAGCGCAGATGCACTTATTCATCGAAATAAGAAGACAGAAACGTTAGCCGGGTTTGATGAAACAGATAGACCAATCGGGCTGCAGGTGTTCAGCAATACTGCTGATAAAATTGTGAGAGGAATTCAAATCCTCCAAAAATTCGAACCAGATTTCTTTGATATAAATATGGGCTGTCCCATCAAAAAAGTAGTTAAAAACGGCTCCGGTGCTGCACTTCTGAAAAATCCTAAAGATATAGCAATAATCGTACGTAAAACACGCCAACTATTAAAAGACTTCCCTTTCACCGTGAAAATCAGGACCGGCTGGAATTCGGATGAACATTTCGAGGAAATCGTGAAAATTATTGAAGAAGAAGGAGCATCCGCAATTATTATTCATCCGCGAACCCGGAGCCAATTATTCTCAGGAAAAAGTAATTGGAATTATATACGAAGAGCAAAAGAATTAGTGAACATTCCTGTCATTGGAAACGGTGATATTCTCACTGCAAATGATGGCGCAAGGATGT
>CAYUTH010000021.1:0-17531 GCA_964447485.1 uncultured Candidatus Cloacimonadota bacterium
GCAGGTTCCAAGCCCAAGACTTTCTGCAGCGATGACCATATTTTGAGCCATGTAGGCTGCATCCTGCAATCCCCAGATCAAGCATGAAAGATCATTCATAACGACCTTCCAATTTCTTGTTTCCATTATTTTGCTGATCTTATGAACATCCACACAAATAATAAAATAGAGAGGAGCATGAAATGGATGTCTCTCTTTTTTGCGAGAAAGTATTACACTATATGCCTGGTAGGCGAATGCTGCCTGCTGACCTGCGTTAACGATAATTTCGATCATATCTTTCGATACGACCTTGTCCTTATATTTGCGGATCGATCTATGCTGCAAGATTAGATTGACTATTGGATTATTTTTTTTATTATTCATTGTATATCACATAAAATAATTCTTTATGCTAGCAAAAAAGTTTGTAAAAATTTTACTATAGAAATAATCTCCCACCAAGATTTTAGGTATCGTAAACAGTCAAAATTATAAAAACTAACCATATTAAATAACTATTTCTTTATTTTTACGCCTTTCAAAAATCATCTCATCAAACCACTCAATTTTGGTGAAAATGTAAAACCCAATCCAATCTGAAAAGGATAACTTATAAGAAAAAAATTGAGAGCAGATGTCCTATTGATTTTTGTGATTACCGATGAATACATTGCTATTTCTTCCTTTTCTTCACCCTTTATCCAATAAGATCCACCATCTCCAAGAATGCCAAACTCATCTAAATAATTTCTAAATTCTATTAGTTTACCTAAGCCACCACCAAGTGTTAATAGGATACTTTTAGTAACCGGAAAATTGATACCTCCGACAATAGCTGTTTTTCCATAACTAGATTTACGATACCAGTCATTAAATACTACCTCTGCTGTGTGTTGGGATATATTGCTATAATAAGAACTTTTACCTGAAGGATCAGTAATTGTAACGTTTATCAAAAAAGCCAATCCTACTTTTTGGGGATTAGTGAACTCTGCCTCAAAACCAAACGCCCCCGCTGTACTTACATTCATTCCAAGCATGAAATATTTGTCTGTTTTAAAATTCAAACTGCGCATGAAATATGGCAAATGTCTAACGACATCAGAATATAATAATGAAAAATTTAAAAATAATAATAGTATTATAAATGATATAATCTTTTTCATCATTACCACACTATTCTATTTCCAACTTAACCTTTTTAAAACCTGAGATCATATCCCTATCACTCATGAATATATGCGAAGCATCAATTAGTTCGTTTTCTGTAATCTCACCATTAACGAATTTACCACAGACATCGTCTTGAACTATTAAGCATACAGATTCAGCCTTGAGACTAAAATCTGATCCAAGGAAATTCTTGCTGCCGAAAGTAACAATTATTCCATAATAATGAATATCAGTTTTATGTAGATTATTATATATAATGTATAGTGTTGGCAAAACGTACGAACTTAAAACACTTGCCGCTCTTTCACGTGCTGAGTTTCTTAAAGTATTATAGACATTATCAATAGCCACCCTCGTTATTAAGATACAGTCTTCATCAAGAAATTTTGCAATTCTAACAGGCATTTCATTATCACCATATATGAAATATGCTTTGCTGCTGCCTAAAAAATTTAGTTCATCAAACAGGTTGATAAAATTATCCTTATATCCTTTTATAATGTGATATTCTTTTACCTTACGAACATAGCCATCGTTTTCAGGTTCATCTTGTAGCCATCGATTAAATGCAACCTCAAAATAATCATTCGTTTTGAAATAATATCCATCTAAATCCATTCCCACTGCTTCCCAGTTAATTCTGGCAAACGATTCAGATTTGAGCATATCCATCAAACCTATTAGTTCTTGTTTGTTTTGCTCTGCCTGCGAAAACAGACTGATAGTAACAAATAAAATAACGATAATAATAGTAATTATTTTTTTCATTGTTCCTCCTATTAATTTTATAATTCATGCTAAATACTAATAGCTTTTTTTATACATATCGAGATATTTATAAATAACATCTAAGTGTTATTTGTTATTACCATTTAATAAAAGTTGCAAGATCACACAACTACTTTCTTATTGTCTCCTTGTTCATTTTTTCCTCTAAATCTTTAATACGTTTACATTCCTGGATAAGAAGGGCATCGATTCCCATACGTACAATGTTGTTAATTTATTCCCCTTCAAGCCGTTTACTTATAAGTTCTGGATGGTCAACCAAATTCTTATAATAAGGATTCAGGTTTACATGAATTTTTTTTAAAGTTTCTTTCTTTTTATTCACGAGTACTTTTTAGTGCCATATAAAAAACCTGTAAAGTTTTTATGAAAAAAATAATCCCCTACCTAAGCAGGGGATTGTAACCGCACAAAAACGAATGGAGTAAACCAAATCTTTTAAGTGATCTTTTTTTTGCAGCTTAGTTTCACAGTGTCAATTTTTTGTGTTTATTCTTCCCACAACCCGCAATCCTTATAATACTGCTCAGCGCCGGGGTGGAGAGGAAATCCAGTTTCTTCAAACGCATTCTTTGCTTCTATCTGTTCGATTGCTTTCTCATTGGTTGAAAGAGATTTTGTGTTTGAGAAGAGTGTTTTTGCAAGTGCGGTCACTACATCGGCAGAAAGGGAGTTGCGCACAAGAAGAACAGTATAATCGCCAATTACATGAGTGTCATAGAAAAGAGATTTGTAGGTGTGTTTTTTTAGTTCATGACTGGTTGTGCCCAATATGTGACGCATATTTTCACGCAGATCTTTTGAGCACGGCAGTATGGATATCCGGATTTGATTTTCAAGATCGTTCACAATATCCGCAGGTGACGAACCCATGAATATGAATACGTCAATTGCATTTTCCACAAGATGAATGGCGCCCGACGTATAGTTGTCAAATTCTATTTTTCCTCCAAGTGAAGCAATGTCCTCGTATGATGTCCCAAGCTGCAAAAGAATATTTTTTGTAATATATTCGCTCACAGTGCCCTGCGTCAGCACACCCAGTTTGACGGGTAATTTTTTTATAAAGATGTCATCGAGTGCAAGCAGATCATTATTTTGAGCATACTCGGTGCGGACAATGCAATACAGATACTGCTTATATAGATTGCCAATGCACGAGACGTTGGTTTGTGCAGTTTCAAAAGGAGCGTTTCCTTCAATTGCTGCTTTGCCCAGAACTGCGGTGGAAAATCCAAGATCAATATCATTTTTATTTAGATCAATAACATTTTTCACTCCACCACCGGGCACGGACACTGTTTTTGTGAGCTTTTCCGAGTATAAATTTTCGAGCAGCTTTCCGAACGTAAACCACGTCCCTCCGGAAGGACCGGAACCGATAACAAGTTCCTCAGGGAATTCAACCTTCGTTTGAGTACAGCTTATTATGAGTGCAATGCCAATCAGAGTGAGGATAATTTTTTTCATCTACATCTCCTTAATCTAATCAACAAATTCAATTATAGCGATCTTGTTGTGAATAGATCTAATATCGTATTGAAAGTAATACTGGGTCTCATAGCTTTGGAAGCTTTTATATCGTCAAGCTTGTAATAGCCACCCAGATCTACCGGTTTTCCCTGAACTGCTGCAAGTTCTTTCAATATTTGTGCTTCGTTTTCGTTCAGATATTTTGCCAGTTTGCCGAATCTCTTTTTCATCACGATATCATCAGTTTGTTTTGCCAAAGCTTCTGCCCAGTACTTCGTCAAAAAGAAATGGCTGCCTCTGTTATCCAGCTCTTTCACTTTTACAGAAGGGGATCTTCTATTATCCAGGAATCTTTCTGTTGCCTGATCCAGAGTTACCGCCAATATTTTCGCTTTTTTATTATTTGTTTTCTCGCTCAAATGTTCCAAGGAAGCAGCCAAAGCCAGAAATTCTCCCAGAGAATCCCACCTGAGGTGATTTTCTTTGGTAAATTGCTGAACGTGTTTGGGAGCAGATCCGCCAGCGCCGGTTTCAAACAAACCGCCACCTTGCATTAAAGGAACAATGGAAAGCATTTTGGCACTGGTTCCTACTTCCAAGATCGGAAAAAGATCAGTAAGATAATCTCGCAGAACATTGCCGGTAACAGAGATAGTATCTTTCCCAGCTTTCATGCGTTCTAGAGAATATCTGGTAGCTTCTATGGGAGTCATTATGAGAATTTCAAGTCCTTCAGTATCATAATCTTTAAGATATTTATCCACTTTCTTGATCAATTCTCTGTCGTGCGGTCGAAATTTATTAAGCCAGAATACAGCAGGAGAACCTGTTTTCCTGGCTCTACCAACAGCAAGTTTCACCCAATCCTGAATGGGAAGATCTTTCACCTGGCACATGCGCCAGATGTCATCTTTCTCCACATCATGCACCAATAAAGTCTGCCCGGAAGCTGAAGTTACGATCACTTTGCCATCACCGGGACACACGAAGGTCTTATCATGAGAGCCGTACTCTTCTGCTTCCTGAGCCATCAGTCCGACATTGGGAATATCTCCTATTGTACGTGGATCAAGTTCTCCATTCTTCTTACAGAATTCTATTACCTCATTATAAACTCCAGCATAACTGCTATCCGGAATCACAAATAATGTATCGTGGAGTTTACCATCGGAACCCCACATTTCACCGGAATTACGAATTGCCGCCGGCATGGATGCATCAATAATTACATCGCTGGATACATGCAAACTGGTAATACCTTTTTTCGAATCTACCATAGCCAGTTTTGGTCTGATTTTATATTCAGCCTCAATATCTGCTTCGATCTCTTTTCTTTTATCCTCGGGAAGTGCCTTGATTTTTTCATAAAGATCACCCAGACCGTTGCTGGGTACAATTCCCAATTCTGCAAAAGTATCAGCATGCTTTTCGAAAACATCTTTGAAGAAAACAGAAACTACATGACCGAAGATAATCGGATCGGAAACTTTCATCATGGTTGCTTTCAGATGCACAGAAAATAGCACATCTTCTTTTTTTGCTTCTTCAATCAATCCTTCCAGGAACTTTCTAAGAGCTTTTTTACTCATGATTGTACCGTCGATGATTTCGCCTTCGATTAATTTCAGGTTTTCTTTCAGAACGGTTACCTTTCCCTGTGGATCAATGAATTCTATCTTACAATTTCCTGCCATGTTCCGGGAAATGGTTATGGATCTTTCATTGGAAGCCAGATCACCGCTGGTCATATGCTTTACATGCGATTTGGAATCGGGTGACCATTTTCCCATAAAATGAGGATTCTTCTTTGCATAATTCTTAACGGGAAATGGAACTCTTCGGTCAGAATTTCCTTCTCTTAAAACAGGATTTACCGCACTTCCTTTTATCTTATCGAATGTTGCCTTGATCTTCTTTTCTTCATCATTTTCTGGTTCTTCGGGATAGTCGGGAATATCATAGCCTTGCTCTTGCAATTCCTTGATCGCAGCTTTCATCTGAGAGAGAGAAGCACTGATACAAGGTAATTTGATGACGTTTGCTTCCGGTTTTTTTACCAGTTCACCCAAATCTTCCAAGTCATTTGGTCGTATTTGTTCTTCAGCCAGCCTTTCCGGGAAATTGGCAATTATTCGACCGGCAAGCGAGATATCCCTGGTCTCTACTTGAATTCCTGCTTCAAGCGTAAATGCTTTGATAGTTGGCAACAATGAATACGTTGCCAGGGCAGGAGCTTCATCAACTTTCGTATAAATTATCTTCTCATTATCTTTTGGAATGCTCATTTTTTCTCCTTATTTTACTTCTTCCGGTTTGCTGGGAACATCATAAAGGATGTCATCCCATGGATGTCTATATAATGGAGTTTTAAGGCGTTTCTGATCAAAATAGTGGCCCATGAACCCGATTGTTCTTCCGAGGATGAAGAATGCATTAAAGAACCCCATGTCGATCATTTCTTTGATCTCTTCGTCTTTATAGTTCAAGCTTTTTAAAAGATCAACAAACAAAACACCAATTGTACCATCGACGTTTAAGATAAGAGTATTTTTCTTCATTGTTGTAACATCTTGAACTGCGAGCGCATAATCAAGAAGCGGATGTTTTGGGAAATGCTCTTTCGCAAAGTTCATCATGATCTCACAACGTTCATCCGGATTATCAATACTGTGAATTCTATGACCGATACCTTGAACGCGAATGTTTTTCTTTTTCATTTGATCAATAAATTCACGCGGTTCCAAATTATTTTCAAGACCCCATGAGAAATGATTTGCAGCACCATTAACAGCTCCACCAAATCTTGGACCTATTGTCAAAATACCGCTAACAATTGATTCTATAAGATTTTTACCCGCTCTCGCAGTCACTATCGTATTATGAGCTCCGGATACTGCAGGTCCGTGATCTGCAACGATTTGAATTACAAGCTCAATAAAATCTCTGGCATATTGTGGCAACACTTTTTTAAACCATAAAAGACCTATAACTCCACCAATTCCATATTTTTCTTTGATTACTTTATCAATTGGCACACCGCAGTAGTTATGTATTTCTCCCGTTTCATCACAAATTGTTGAGATAAAATTGGTTGGTTTTCTTACCAGACCTTCTGCAACTGCTTGCGCATAATCCATAGGGATGTTGGGTGGTGTCTGCTCTACAATTTCTTTAATTTTTCCTTCAGCTTTGAGTTTATCAAAGGTCATTTTTATCTTTTCACCGTAATCTTCAAATGAATCTGGGACGATTACACCAGCTTCTTTCAATGCTGCATTTTTTGCTTTTGCAGTATCATCTTTAGAGTCTGCCTTTGCACCGGCATGCCCAAACTGAACTCCACCAGGGAGCATTTCTGCACAAGTTCCGGTTACCCACATTACAAGCGGTTTTGTGATCTTCTTATCTTTAACAGCTTGCACGATTTGATATTCATCTTTTCCACCAACTTCACCCAGAGCAACCATCATTTTTATATTTGGATTCTGCTCGTATCGAAGCAGATGGTCAATCAAAGTAGTAGCAGGATAGACATCTCCGCCAACTGCATAACCTTCATAGATGCCATCGGTATTTCTTGCTACGATGTTGTATCCTTCATTAGAAAGTCCACCAGATACAGAAACGAAACCTACAGAGCCAGGCCTGTATAATTTAGTGTCTCTAATGTTTTCTACTGTTCCAGCTGCATTTCCAATTTTAAAACAACCGGGTTTCAGTCCACCCACGGTTGCCGGACCGATTATCCATTTTCCTTTTTCTTTGGCTATTTTAGCGATTTTTCTTATATCTCGTTGGGGTACACCTTCAGCTATCATGATGATTGTTCTAATATTTTCTGTTTCAAGTGCTTCCATTGTTGATTCTGCACACGATCTTTCAGAAGCAAAATTTACCATAACATCTGCATCAGGATTTTCTTTAACGGCTTCTTCAATTGTTTTGTATCTTGGGATTGAAATTTCTTTTGTTCCCCAAAATAATTTATAGTATCCACTGCCGGTCGGTGTAATAAAACCTACAACACTAGGTTTTTCTCTATTACATAAGTAATCGAAATCAAGCATTCTTTGAGCCGCTTTTTGCTGGGAACCATAAATAAATGCTGTCGTATTTTCGTCGAAAAGTTCATAATTCTTCATTATTCACCTCCCTTAGTTCCAAGTGCCATTGAAACGATTTTTGTCATATGTGTTTCAGGTCCATAAACTTCAATTGGAATACCAATTCTTTTACCCAAATCTTTCATATTTTTCAGACCTTCTTTATAATTTGGTCCACCTCTTCGCACATAGATTTTTACATTTGTATCTTTTAGTTTCTCTTTATATTCTTCAATTGCCTGGATAATTCCGGTAAACGTTTTTGCAATATCGGTAAAGTTGGCAATGCCACCACCAATGATCAAAAACTTAGGACGTCCCTGCGGATCTTTCTTTCGAGTCATCAGATCAAGAACTGTTTTGGTATATCCATAGGTGAGTTCTGTGGATGGATTTCCACTATATTCTCCATAGTTTGCAAGTTCATCTGTAAATCCGAGATCTACCACTGTATCAGCATAAATTACAGATGCTCCACCACCTGCCACGAGGTTCCAGATTCTTCCTTCAGGATTTAGAACTGTAAGTTTCAGTGATGCACCTGTTCTTTCATCAAGTTCATCTACTTTTTCTTCTTCAGGAGATTTTTCAAGACCAAATGGGCTTGGGAATTTTAGATCTCCCCACATTTCTGCGCATTGGAATGATGCATAATCATCAATTTTTGCAACAGCATCAAGTGCTACAGGTGCTCCATCCACAAACGCGAAGGGATTCAATTCCAGATAAACAAAATGATACTCAACCACCATTTTATAAAGAGCTGTAATAAACTCAGCAATGATATCAGATTTTTCTCCAAGCTCTTTTGGTAAAAATCCTTTCACGTCAAGCTCATCAATTTCTGCAAATAATGGCACATCCATTGTTACTACAGAATCCCAGACCTCTTCTATATTTACACCACCTTTTGTTGAGAAGTGAATTGTGTCACCATCTCTTTTGGTGGTAATTGCCAGGTAATATTCATCATCATGAGGAACGAATTTTTCTACGAGAAAGTAATTTAATTCCCCTGTTGTTTTACCTGTTGTTTGAGTTATTGTGACAGCTTTATTCATGCGTTCATTTATCCAGCCCTTTACTTCAGACCAGGATTTATTCACAAATAAAAGATTGTTCAATCCTCTTTTTCCAAAAAGCTGATCCGGCTTTACAACCAGTTTTTCGTCTTTTAGCCAGGAATTTTCTTCCTCTAATTTTTTTAGATCAGTATTTGCTCCGATCAAAGCCTGTTTCGCATCAAATTTGATCTTTCCGTTAGAAAATTTTGGTAACGCTTTAGACATCATTCTTTTAGCGTCATATTCTCGAATACCTTTTTGCGCCATATTATTTCCTCTCTATAATTGCCTATTTTATTCTTTAATAATAATTTGCTTTTTTTTTATTAATGCAAGGGTTCCACCTGCAAGTAGGATTTCCTTTTGTCGATCAGACAGATCATAAGTTGTTTCAAACTCGGTTCCTTTTGATAAGTTTTTAACAATTATGTTCTTACCTTCTCGTAATGTTTCTTTTATATTAGGAACTTCAAGTTCATCCGCTTGTTCTATTTTATTGTAATCATTTTCATTTTTGAAATTTAACGGAAGTATTCCAAAATTGATGAGATTCGCGTTGTGAATTCTTTCCATAGACTTTGCAATAACAGCTTTCACTCCCATATACATCGGGCAAAGTGCAGCATGTTCACGGCTGCTTCCCTGACCATATGAAAGTCCAGCAACAATTATATTATCCTTTCCGCTTTCTTTGATTTCTTTTGCACGATCATGAAATGTAGGATCAACTACTTCAAATAAAAATTCAGAATATTTTGGAACATTTGATCGATACTTCATTTTTGACCCAGCAGGTATTATGTGATCTGTTGTGATCAGGTCTCCGACTTTCAAAGTTACGACACCGGATATTTTATCTTTAAGTGGTTCTGCTGCTGGAGGATCACCAATATTTGGACCACGATAAATTTCTATTTTTCCCTTAACTGATTCAGGGAAAATGAACATTGAGTCATCAATATAAAATTTATCTGGCATTTTAATTATAGGATATTCAATTCCCATTTTCTCAAGATCTCTTGGATCTGTAAATTTGCCTGTGATTACAGCCGCCGCTGCAGTTTCAGGGCTCACCAGATATACATCTGCAGACTTCGTTCCTGATCTTCCAAAGAAGTTTCTGTTACTTGTTCTAAGTGATATTGCCCCTGTTTTAGGAGATTGACTGTTACCAATACAGAAACCGCAAGCAGATTCTGCAATTCTTGCACCTGCCGAAACAATGCTTTCAAAACCACCATCATGTATGATATTTTCAATTACCTGTCTTGAACCGGGTGCTACTACAAAGCTTGTATCTTTACTTAGTTTCTGATCCTTTAAGATATTTGCTACTGTCATCATATCTTTGTAAGAAGAATTAGTACAACTTCCAATACAAACTTGATCAACATTAATTTCACCGAGATCTTTTACGGTGCTTATATTTCCGGGACTATGGGGAGTTGCTGCCATTGGAACAAGCTCAGATAGATTTATATCAACAATTTTATCATATTCTGCATCATCATCAGCAACTAGTTCCAGCCAGTCATCTTCACGGTCTTGGGCTTTTAAGAATTCTTTTGTAACCTCATCACTTGGGAAAATGGATGTTGTTACTCCGCATTCAGCTCCCATGTTTGTTATCGTCGCTCTTTCGGGAACAGATAGTGTGCTTATTCCAGGTCCACCGTATTCAAATACACAACCCACATTTCCTTTTGTTGTAAATATTTCAAGAACTTTTAATATTATATCTTTTGCTGCGACCCAGGGATTTAGTTTTCCTGTTAAGTTAATTTTTATAACCTTTGGATAAGTTATATAGAAAGGACCACCAGCCATTGCCACCGCGACATCAAGACCTCCGGCACCAATTGCCATCATTCCGAGCCCACCTCCGGTTGGAGTATGCGAATCTGAACCAAGAAGAGTTTTACCGGGTTTGCCAAATCTTTCAAGCTGAACCTGGTGGCAGATTCCGTTCCCGGCCCTGGAATAAACGATTCCATACTTTGCTGCTACAGATTGAAGATATTTATGATCATCTGCATTTTCAAAACCGATTTGAACGGTGTTATGATCAACATAACTTACAGAAAGATCAGTTTTCACTTTTGGGACACCCATCGCCTCAAATTGCAAATAAGCCATAGTACCGGTAGCATCTTGTGTAAGTGTTTGATCGATCCTGATTCCTACTTCAGTACCTTTTTCGGGTTTTCCTTCGATAATATGATTTGAAAAGATTTTTTCTACTATGTTTTTTCCCATACATAAACCCCTTTGGGGGATTTTTTAATTAGTTATTTTATAGTTTTTCTTTAATGTAATAGTTTGATTGAATGTAGTTTCGTTTATCATCTATTATCTTGAAGACCATAAATAGTCTATTTGCATTATTTTCCATAGTTTTTCGGGCTGATGTTGAATCAACGACTACAGTTAATAATTCTGTTTCTATCATTTATATCTCCGCAATAATAATATTGCTAAAACTTTTTCGTAAAATTTAGTGTCAATAATTATATATAAACTTATCTAGTTTATTGTTTTTTTTTTATTTTTATAACATTTAGCAAAATGTACACAAATATGAAAATCCCGATTGCATTCCCGAGCACCATTGGCAGTATGATCTCCTTAACAAGCGCAATAGAATTTGCATACGGTTTTGAGAGCAGAAGTATGAGTATCATGTGGAAAAGCTCAAGGCATACAACAACTGTTATTGCCAGCCAGTAGGAGAGCGACTTTTTAAAGGATTTGGAAACGAATCCTGCGATGACACCTGCGAGTAACGTTGCAAGTGAGCAGGGAAGTTGAGTAAAGCCCCCCAAAAGAAAACGGTGCAATCCAGCCAGGAATCCTGTGATAATACCAATGATCGGTCCGCCGATAAAGCCCGCAATAAATGGAGCAGTATCGCGGATATTGGATATTGCTCCAACAACCGGAATGCCCAAAGTCGTGCCATAAATACCGATAATTGCAAAGAGGATTATTGTTCTTGCCGAATCCCAGGGTGTCGCTTTTTCTAAAAATACATTTTTAAAGGTTTCACTTTTACTGAACAGGAAAAATATGAACATCACGAGCAGACTTTCCTGCAGTAAACTATACACAGATTTCAGGATCACTACGCTTTTTACAGGCGCAGCGTTGAGCGTCGTCGCGCACATAATGAGTAAGAATAAAACAAAGATCAGTTTTCTCATTTCGGACCTTTCTATTTGCTGTTTATTGAATGATTTTCTTCATTGAATGTTAGATTTGATGTCCACTCATAAGTTCCATTTATTTCTTCTATTTTCCAGAAATCGTAGTTGCCGAATTTCCTATCCCCGGCTTTGTTCAGTGCAGTCCAGCCGGTGCATCCATAATATGAATTTGCAGTGTGTATAAAGGCATTGGCGAGTTCTTTTGATTTACCCTCTTTTGCAACAATATTGGATAATGCAGCCAGCCAGCACGCATCATAAGCTGCTAATACATACGACGAGGGTGTTTCATTATATTTGTTTGTGATTTGCAGGTCGATGAAATGGGCTTTCTCAGTTTTCTCAGGACTATACATCGGGCAGAGAAAATCTACATTGATCGTTGCCTGAGCTGCGGTTTGATTTTTTAATATCCAATCGTTCTTAGCTGTTCCATCGCTTCCAAACCAGCGCACACTCATAAGATTTGGATAGTGTGAAAGTGCTGCAAAAACAGGAACTGCTTCATCAAAAGCAAGGAAATATATACAGAGTTCATCTGTTGAATAGGTTTTCAATGAATTTTTTACCAGATCGTCCAGCCGACTTAAGTATTCATCAAAATCTGTAGAAAGAGGATCAAAAGCAATACCTTCCACAAGTTGAATCGGAGTGGTGCCGAGATATTCATCCATTGCATTAATGAGTCCTTTGCCCCATGCATCATTTCGCCAAAATGGCAGCACTGCCTTATACTGCTTGCTCTCCATATATGTTGCTATTGCAATTGCCTGGTGGTTATCATCCGGGATCAAGCGGAAGATAAAATCGTTTTCAACTGCAAGGTCTGGAGCTGTGCTTTCTGTACTGATGACGATCATATCGGACTCGTCCACAAAGGGCTTGATGGCAGAGAGTTCTGAACTTGCCTGAACCCCGATTATGGTCTTTATCCCTTTTGAATGCATCAACTTTGCCTTGCGCAATGCAACTATTGGGTCTGTTTGAGTATCTTGAAATTCGATATGAAAGGAATATGATTTTCCTATGCATGTCAGATAGGAGTTGATGTCCTTTTCTGCAATTTCGCATCCAGCCTGTGCCGATCTCCCAAAAGAGGCAAGATCTCCGGAGATTGACAGAAACGCCGCGATAGTAATATCCTTTTTGGCAGAACATCCTGCAATAATAAGCAGGAGTAAAATAAAGCTTAACGTAAAAATAACAATTTTTTTCATATTGGTCCTTTCTATAATTTTATTATTTGAGTTCTGTAATCGCTTCATCAATTGTATTGAAGATCGGAAAATCAGAATGGAAGTCAACAAGTTCAAGAATATGAAGAATATCATCATTCACGCTGCAGAGCGCGATTACACCATTGCCGTTCAGTTCGCGAAGAGCATAGTAAAAGGCACGAATGCCGGAACTGCTTATGTATTCTAGTTTTGAGCAATCAACAAGGATAGTATACTCTCCGTCAAGTATGTGACTTATCAGGCTGTCTTGAAAATCCTTTGACGTGAACGAATCGATCTTTCCGTCAACACTGATAATGCGTATCTTCTTTTCCTTATTTGTCGTGATATGCATAAAATTACTCCTCTCTATTATTGCCGAAATACTGGATAGCAAGCATTGTGATATCATCGGACTGTGGCGTCCCTTCGGCAAATTCGTGAACCTCTTTTATTATCATTTTTAGAATTTCATTGGGGGGTGAATTAGATTGTGTTCGTAAAGTTTTTTCTAATTTATTTTCCCCAAACAGTTCATCCTTTTTATTTGCTGCTTCGGTAATACCGTCTGTGTACAGGAATATACTTTGATGGTCTGACAATATCAGATTTTCTGAAGTATATTCAACCTTTCTCCGTAGTCCAAGTGGAGTTTTATGAGGAAGTTCAATCAATTCTATTTGATCTTCTTTGAGCAAATATGGAAGATTGTGTCCTGCACTCGTGAGCAAAATATGTCCATTATTCACGTTAAGAATACCAAGCAGAAGCGTCACAAACATACAATGCTCATTATCTCTGTAGAGTTCAGTGTTCACTTCGGATATAATTTCAGATGGAGATGGGATGCCGGATTGTTCCCTTTTGAGCAACATGCTGGTGGCACGTATCAGACTTTTACTTCGAGCCATGAAAAGAGCTGCAGGCACTCCTTTGTCTGATACGTCTCCTATTAAAAAGCATAAATGTTCATCGTCGATAAAGAAGAAATCATAAAGGTCGCCGCCAACTTCTTTTGCAGGTTCGAGTAGTGCGTAAATATCAATCTCATTTCTGTCTGGAAAAGCGGGAAAGGTTTGAGGCAGCATACTCATCTGAATTTCATGAGCAATGCGGAGTTCGCTTCTTATTTTTTCATTCGCAGCAGTAGTGAGCTTGAGATCGGTGATATATTTTTGCAGGGTTCTCTCCATACTGATAAAGGTCTCTGCAAGATGTCCCATTTCATCATGGGATCTTGTTGTGAGATGGAGCAAATCGGTCGAATCAGTTATACCAAAATTATTTTCCGTAAGTTGCCGGGCATGTGCAGTAAGGGTTTTTACCGGTTTTGTGAAATGGTGGACTATAAAGAAGGTAACCACACTTGCGATAAGTAAAGCGGCTAATGTAATAAGAAGTTCCCTTTGAAAGATACGCCGCGAAGGCTCCTTCATTTCATCGATGTAGAATGCAGAAGCGATATACCAATCGAGCGGTTCAAAGAAATCTACATATGCAATTTTTTTGAATTTGTTAATCCCCTCGTACCCGGGTTTATCCCAGAAATATATGTAAGGTATATCAGGATTTTTTGATGCTTCAACAAGGTGTTCCCAGTGTTCAATTCCCATACCTGGCTCATCTACGTCTGCAAAATCAACGCCTTCCATTGTAGGATGAACAAGAACGATGTGGTTTTCATTAAAAATAAAAAAATACCCATTCTCGCCGATACGGATCTTTGAGAAGGTCTTTCGGAACTCGCTCAGAATTTCTTCACGTTTGCTTTCAATATCTTTATCAATATCGTCGATATAAACTCCCGTACCTATGATCCAATTCCAGGGCTTGAAATAGTAATTGTAAGAAAGTTTCTCAACCGGCTTTGATTCATCGAGACGGATATACCAAAAAGACTCAAAACAACTCCCTGTTTTATACACATTATCCTTGATCATCTTAAGCGGATAGTTGCCCCTCACATCCTGGTACTCTGTCATGTCAGTGCCCTTGATCTTTGGATCGGGATGTGAGATTGCGACAAGATCGGTATTATAAATGTAGAAATAATCATTATTGCCATAACGGAAGTTTTCAAGGCTTTCCAAAGCAAATGCCTTCGCATCCTGTTCCGAAAAAACACCCTTTATATATTGTGTGTGGTAGTAATCTATGTCTGAAATAACGAGTTCGGTGACGTTCTTGAGCTGCTCTTTGTATCGGTTCAAGGCATACTCTTTATGAAAAAGCAAACTGCGATATTCATTTTCAACATACAATGTAATGAGCTTCCGCATATCATGAACCGAGCTAGTAATAGTATTCCACATGATCTTCTCGACTTCATACTGCGTGAGGAGCATAAATGCAACGGTTGTGCAAATAAGTATGACAAGAATGAGAAAGAGCATCTTCGTAGTGAACGAGAGTGAGTGCAAAGCTATTTTCATCGTATCTTACAATCCTTATGCCGTTATTGGATTAATTTCGTTTAATAAAACTTTCCTGTTGTAAGGATGTGGTGGTGTCAAGAATAATTTAATTGACAGGGGTTATTTTATTGTACGGTGATACATTAAGGTAACAATGGGCAAAGAAAGAGATGAACTTATAAGAAGACTTGGCGGTACACCCGTCAGTGATTTTGATCTTACCGATGAAGAGATCGAACAACTGGAGCGAGAGACCTACACAAAAAGAGGAAAGGTTCCACCTGATATACGACACATGATTACAAAACATAAAAAGGAAAAAAGTAAATCATTTCTTAGTAATTAATTATTTGTTTAAGTTTTTGTACAATCGTTTGAAAACGTTCCTCACGATGGGTGTATTCCAAATTCCCCTCTATGGCTTCACGTAATGTAGCCGACTCCAGTAAGTTTTTAAATTGATTTTTTAGATATGACAGTACATCAGGAGGGCCACTTCTTAACACATCAACAAAATCCGTTCTATTATTTATTATATACACGATATCCTCAAGATCATGACTTATAAATGGATCTTCGCTTCCTCGATCCTGAAATGCAGAGAATTTAGTTGCAAGATAAAAAGGTAGCGACAAGATTCGTATGTTTGTACCATCTATTTTGATATTACACGTATTAGATAAACCACTTTCAAACCATGGGCTTGAGGGAGCCCAACCGACTTGCTTTATTGACATTACATCAACAAGTATTTCTTGATATCTGAATCGACATGTCACATCATCTTCATGAGATTGGGTAAATCCCTTTTCTATAAGCTTTTGCCTTAACTCTTCTAATTTGCTAAAGGTTACTATAACCATTACGAAATCGATATCCTTTGTTTCTCTAATTTCTTCAGCAGCGGGATCGTTTGCATAGAAATCAACGACAGTCCCTCCTACAAAAACTACGTCATCTTTTAATTCACCAAGAGCGCGAGCAATCACAATAAGGGTTTTTTTATTTTTTGCTTTATTATCCAAATTATAAGATCCTCGATTGAAGTTCTTTCAATGCTATTGCTATTTCCCTTTTACGACCGACACGAATTGAATCGACTAATGCTAATAGCTCATACAGCTTATTATCATTTTGGATTGCAATAGGAACAGATTTATGGAGAGGTTCAATGCTTTGACCACGTATATTTCCATTTACATAAGGCCATACAAATGCTCCTTCACTCTGAATAATACGATTGAGCGGTGGTGCACTATGAGCTGTGGCTATTCCTCTTACTATTGAACCCGGCAATTGTGGATACACGTAACTAATGCCATATCTTAGGAATTCGTAGAGTGCCCGTTTCACAACACTTTTCTTATTTTGTTTTAATAGACTGGCAATCATACTTCTGTTGAGAGATTCACTTACCTCACTTTGGCTTATTCCCAACTCATATGCAAGGTCTTTAATAAACCAATCGTTATTCTGTTTTGCAATAATTTTTAGTAATACCACTATGTCCAGAGAACGCATTCCGTTATGTTTTTTCATAATATATCTCGATTCGCAAATTGCGATATGCGATTTATATAAACTTCAATATTCCTGTCAAATTTATTTTTTGATACTTAAAATGAGTTTTTGAATGTTGTCTAAAGCCAGTTCTTTACCATTATTTAATTGACTCTCAGGGAAGCAATGATTGAAGGTTTTTCTATCAAAACCATAAACTTCGTATGCTTTGAAAATTGGAGGTCTAATATTTTTATATGGATCAATTAATTCTTCATATGAACAATTAAGTTTTTTTTCTTAGAGGAACTTAGATATTCAACATAATTATCAAATAGGATTTTTAGGTCAAAGAATGATTCCATCATGAATTTTGGAATATTTAAGATTTTTGATGTATTTAATTCAGAACTATCTATGGTATTCTTCATACTTATTAAGAGTTCGATTAAATCTCTACGTATTTTATTGAAATCTTTATCCTTTAAGTTCTTTCTTGATCCGAACCAACCAATAGAACCACCAACTATGGCCCCGATCAAAGCGCAGATTATATTTATCGGGAGTGTTAGTTTAACTGTGTCTGGGAAGGCGCATAAAGTTGTTTGACATA